>JAYVWH010000194.1:0-4047 GCA_043786265.1 Kofleriaceae bacterium
GGAAAAACGGGTGCGAAGGCGCACGCGGCGTTGCGCTCGACGAGAAGCGAGGCCTGCTGTTCGTCGGATGCGAGGAGGGCAAGGCCACCGCGCTCGATGTGGCCCACGATGGTAAGCAGGTCGGAACCGTCGCGACCGGCAAGGGCGTCGACATCATCGCGTACAACCCTACGCTCGCGCACCTGTACGTCCCCGGTGGGGACAGCGCGACGTTGACGATCGTCGGTGTCGATTCGACCGGCAAGCTCGCCGCGCTGGGGACCGTGCCCGCCGCCGAGGATTCACATTGCGTGACCGTCGACGACAGCAACCACGCCTTCGTCTGCGATCCGAAGCATGGCGCGTTGCTCGTCGTGACGGATCCGTATCCCGCGGTGCACTGACCGACGTATCATCGGCCCGTGGAGCTGGCGTGCGCTCACGTGTCTTGGTTCAGGCGCGGCTGGCTGCTGCGCGGCCAGGTGACCTGCTACGCCTTGTTCTTTGCGTTGATCGTCGGCGGCGCCGCGCTGGTCTACGTCGGCTATACGATCCCCGACTGGGTGGTCGCGGTCTGCGGAAGCACTCTGCTTGGTTTCTGGTGCGTCCTCTACTGGCTCCTGCTCTGGCTCGAGAAGCGCGACCGCGGCCACGCGGGGACCCTTGTCTTTGACGGCACGACGATCGCACTGATGCGTGGATCGAAACTGCGTTGGCGACGGAACGTCAATGCATTCGAATGCGGCTGGTGGTTCGACAGCAGCCAGACCGCGGTGGAACTGCAGCTACCCAATGGCAACCTGGTCGTCGCGTGTCCAGAGCAAGCCGACGTGGCGAAGCACTGGCTGGCAGCGACAGGTCTGGACGCACCGTCGCGCAAGCTCACGATGCGCCTCGACGATGGCTTCGCCGAGTGGCTGTGGCAGTCGCTGCTGTTCGCAATCTCAATGCTGTCGCTGGCGTCGATCGTCCTGTGGTTGATGCCGGCAAAAAGATTCCCCCCGCTGGCAATCGACGCGGCCACCGCGGTCCTGCTCGTTGGCTCCGGTGTTATGCATGCGCGCGCACACGCGCTCGCGAGGGTCGTGCTCGACGCAAACGGAGTACGCATCCGTCGTTGGGGCAGTCCAACGCGTCATCTATCGTGGATCTCGGTGCGCGGGCTCGAGCAGACCCGCGAGACTCTCGGCGACGATTTCCTCGAGATCGAGCTGACCAACGGAAAGAAGATCCGCCTTCGAAGCAAGCTCGAACTGTTCCGCCTGAAGATCCTCGTCGACCGGATCAAGCGAGGCATCGCGAGCTTCGAACACGATGGCCGCCCTGCTGATCAGATGCCGGCGGTGAACTGACCGACCTGCACGGACGGCGCCTCAGAAGACGCCGTGGTACCGCAGCATGCCGCTGAGCGTGAACAGGCCGATCACGATCCCCATTCCGTAGCCGAAGCGTTCGTCTTTCACGAGCGGATCGCTCCGGTCCTTGCCGCGAATCTTGGACAGCTTGACGATGTCGTAGAGAGCCCAGAGCGAGGCGGCCACGGTGACGACCGTGAGGATCGCGCGGAACGTCGACTCGGAAAACGCTTGGGGGCTCATTGGTCGGCTCCAGGGGGCGTACTGAGCAGCATGCGTCTCGCGTCGTGCAGCACGACGATCGCAAAGATCGGCAAGAACCCCCAGTAGTAGTAGTTCACCTCGACGCGGCCGGTGGCGAAGCCGATCATGAAACCGATGAAGCCGACGACACGCTCCATCGCGTACGACTTGTAGTTCACGGCGCGGCCGACGCGCTTCGCGTAGAGGATCCGCAGCAGGCTATTCGCCGCGCCGAGACCAACCACCGCGAGCGCGGGGATCGTCGGAGCCCAGCCGTAGGCAACCACGACGATCATCGCAAAGCCGTAGCAGATGCCATCGGTGATCGCGTCGAACAGCTCGCCGAATGCGCTGCGGCAATCGAAGAGCTTCGCGACGAGGCCGTCGAGCTTATCGAGCACGCCACAGAGCAGGATGAATAGCGTGGCCCACTGCGGATAGCCGCGGTCGACGGCCCAGATGAATGGCGGTAGCGTCAGGAACCGCGAAGCAGTGACCGCATTGGCCGGGTTGAACGGCGACACCTGGCGAGACGTGGTCACGACGCCGAAGGCGATAGCCGTCGCGCGTACCGTGTGCAAGCCGCCAGCGCCGATTTCGCTAGCGGAAACCAGCACGAGATACGCGCGCATCGCCGGAGCCAGTAGTTCCTTCGACGAAGCTCGCGATCGAGCTGGCGCTTGCCGATGACGGGCGGCTACTTCGAACGCTGGAAGAAGAAGTGGCCGTGCATCCTGCGCAGGAACCTGTCATCGATCCGACCCGCCGCCGAATTGCCGAGCACCGAATCCACGCCGCACCCTGGGCACAACGCAGTCTGCCCGCCGTCGATCCAGACCTTGATCGAGGTCATCGGAAACTTCCGAAAGCAGAAGTAGCAGGCGCAAACCGAGCTCGCCTCGAGCACTTCGCGATGCCGCGATGCGCCTTTTTGGGCATCGATGTAGGTCTGCGATTCAGCCGAGGTAGGAACAACACGTGGGGTCGCCATGAGGAACGGATTTCCAGTGATCCGAACCGCCACCATACGCTTCGCGGCCAGAAAAACCCGAAACAATCAGATTGCATGCGCCGGTGCCAACCCAGAGCGATCGTTCAGCCAGCGTTTATCGGTAACGGGCCGCAAACGGCGCGATCTTCACGTCGCCGCGAGGATGTTCTTGATGGCGGTTCGGCTCGGCAATCAGCTCGACAAGGTCATCGGCTTGCAGGTAGGGGTGTTTCATCGCGCTACAGACCCCGCTTCTTGATCAGCCCGGCCGGCGACGGCTCCTTGCCGCGGAAGTCGCGGTAGAGCTTGTGCGCTTCCGCCGTGCCGCCGCGCGACAGGATGGCGTCGCGGAACTTCTTGCCGTTCGCGGCCGTCATTCCGCCGTGCTCCACGAACCACTGGAACGCATCGGCACCGAGCACCGCCGTCCACAGGTACGCGTAGTACCCGGCCGCGTAGCCGCCGCTCCAGATGTGCGAGAAGTACGTCGTGTGATAGCGCGGCGGCACCGGCGCGAAATCGACCTTGTACTTCTTCAACGCCGCAGCCTCGAAGGCGTCCGGGTCTTGCAGCTTCGCCGTGGCCGGCAGCGCGTGCCACTCGAGATCGACGAGCGCAGCCGCCAGTGTCTCGAGCGTCGCGAATCCTTCATTGAAGGTCGACGCCTTCTTGATCTTCTCGACGAGGTCCGCCGGCATCGGGGCGTTGGTCTGGTAGTGCTTCGCGTAATTCGCGAACACGCTCGGCTCGAGTGCCCAGTTCTCGTTGAACTGCGACGGGAACTCGACGAAGTCGCGCGGCGTGGCCGTGCCCGACATGTACGGGTACTTCACCTTCGAGAACAGCCCGTGTAACCCGTGGCCGAACTCGTGGAACATCGTCGTCACCTCGTCGAACGTGAGCAGCGCGGGCTGACCGGCGGCCGGCTTCGGAACGTTGAGCACGTTGACGATGACCGGCTTGCGACCGCGCAGCTCACTCTGATCGACGAAGCTGTCCATCCACGCGCCGCCGTGCTTGCTCTCGCGTGCGTAGTAGTCGGTGTACAGCAGTCCGATCGTCGAGCCGTCTGCATCGAACATCTCCCAGACCCGCACATCGGGGTGATAGATCGGCAGGTCCGTGCGCTGCTTGAACGTGACGCCGTAGAGCTTGGTAGCCGCGAAGAAGACGCCGTCCTTGAGCACGTGGTCGAGCTCGAAGTACGGGCGGATCTGCTTGTCGTCGAGCGCATACTTCGCGGTGCGCACCTGCTCGGAGTAGAAGTCCCAGTCCCACGGCTCGAGCTTGAAGCCACCCTTCTGCGAGTCGATCATCTTCTGGAGGTCGGCCGCCTCGGTCTTCGCACGCTTGAGCCCGGCAGCGGCAACCGACGCCGTGAGCTTGAGCGCCGCCTCGGGCGTCTTCGCCATCTGGTCGTCGAGTGTGAACTTCGCGTAGCTGGAGAACCCGAGGAGCTTCGCCCGCTGCGCTCGCAGC
>JAYVWH010000195.1:0-6930 GCA_043786265.1 Kofleriaceae bacterium
CCGCCGTAGACGGTGATCTGGTGACGAGCGGCGTCGTACGCACCGCCGCCGCGGCGGTTCGGCGACATCGGATTCTCGATGGTGCGCTGGGTCCACTTCGTGCCGGACCATTCCCACAGGTCTTCGCTACCCGCGGCATAGGCGTTTCCGTACAGGTCGACCTGACCGAGGTCGGGGTTGAAGAACAAGTTGAAGCTGCGGCGTCCCGTTGGGCCCGTCGCGGAGCTCTGCGTCCAGTTGTTCGTGACGCC
This sequence comes from Kofleriaceae bacterium, assembly GCA_043786265.1. GTDB lineage: Bacteria > Myxococcota_A > Polyangia > Haliangiales > Haliangiaceae > JABFXX01. Next base: position 252 of record JAYVWH010000195.1, read on the forward strand.
GTCCCACTCCCATGTATCGGCGAGCTGCGTCGTACCTTGTCCGCTGAACATCACCATCTTGCGACGGAGCGGATCGTAGGCGAGCGCGTGATCGCGGCGCGCCGGCGGCTTGGTCGTGGGAGTTTTTAGCTGCCAGCCGTTCGTCGCGTCCCACGTGTACGTGTCCTGGTTGAGCACGTTGCCGACGTTGTAGCCGCCGAACGTGACGACCTTGTTGTTGGCCGCGTCGTACGCCATCGCCGAGTTCTTCACGCCAGCGCGTCCGGTCGATAGCGGCGGTACCGTGTAATCCGAGCCGTTGTACGAGTAGAGGTCCGCGTAGAACGTGTCGACTAGGGTCGATCGGTCGTTGCCGCCGAACACCATGACGGTCTTCGTCGAGGTGTTGTAGTCCATGGCTGTCGCCACGCGCGTCGAGGGCGGCGTCGGTGCGTTGACCTGTGCCCACGACCGGCCGTCGAACTCCCACGTCTGGTTCGTCGTGTTCGGGAATGGCGAGCAGTTGTTGCACGAGATTATTCCGCCACCGAACAGCACGGTCTTGCCGCGCACCGGGTCATACGTGAGGTTCGCGCGATAGCGAATGCCCGGTGTGGTGGGGGTTGGCGCCTGGCTCCACGTCGTACCCGTGCGCAACCACGTCTCCTGCATCCACTGGAACTGGCTCGTCGGTGTCGCGGTGTCGTAACCGTAGCCGCCGGCGATCACGAGCTGGCCGCGCACGGCGTCGTAGGCCATGTCGCCGTAGTAGGCGTAGTTGTAGGGCAGGCCGTTGGGGGTCAACGGCGTTGCCGCAGTGATCGTGTTCCACACCGTGCCGTTCCACTCGTACGTCGCGCCGTTGTTGCGCCACAGCACCACCGCCGCACGATTCGGGTCGTACGCCATGAACATGTTGTAGTCGCCGGGGAAGCCCGTCGGCGCGAGCCCCTTGTCCGCCCACGTGAGGGTCGTGCTGTCGAATGTGAATGTGCGGGTGTTGCCGCCGCCGCCGTAGAGCACGAGGTTGTTGCGCGTGCCGTCCCAGACGAGTCGATGGCCGGAGCGCGAGCCCGGGCTCGTGCCCACGGTCGTCAACTTGGTCCAGCTCGTTCCGTCCCACTCCCAGGTGTCGCTCACCGCGGTGGGACCCGAACCGCCATACAGAATGATCGTCTTGCGGTTCGCATCGAACGCCATCGCGGTGTAATTGCGTGGGTCGGGCGACACCGCAGGCGTGCGCAGCGTCCAGTCATTGCCATCCCACTCCCAGGTGTCGTTCAGGTAGCTGTTGTAGTAGCCGCCGAACATGATCACGCGCTTGCGGATCGGGTCGTATGCCATGCCCTGGCCGTACCGGTTCGGCGGTGAGACGCGCGGGCGCATCTGCGTCCAGCTCACACCGTCCCACTCCCAGGTCTCGCGGCCCTGTCCGTAGTAGTTGACGACGCGCTGGCGCGCAGCGTCGTAGGCCAGCGAATTGTAGTAGCGGTATTGATACTTCTGGCCCGGGAACAGGACGACCGCGTCTTCCTTCTTGCACTTACTGCAACCATCGCGGCCGCGCGTGTTGCCGTCATCGCACAGCTCGCCAACGGTGATGTCGGTGATGCCATTGCCGCACGTCTCGTTCGATGTGCAGTCCGGCGTACAGCCGTCGCCGAACGCCAGGTTTCCGTCGTCGCACACCTCCCCGCGCAGCAGGTCATCTTTGATGCCGTCACCGCAGCGCGACAGCTGGCAGTTTGTACGACACACCGCGTTCGCAGTCTGCGAGTTCGAGGTGCCGTTGTCGCACGTCTCGTTCAGCAGCGCGTCGATGATGGTGTCGCCGCAACGCGGAAACTGGCAACTGTTGTGGCAGCTGTCCGCGTTGCTCGTGTTGCCGTCGTCGCACTGCTCGCTCGCGACCGTGTTCGTATGCGAGTCACCACAGGTCGAGGTCCTGCACGTCGAACCCACGCACGTCGCGCTGTCGTTGCCGCCCGAGTCACACTGTTCGTTCGCAGCCGCGTTTACGATGGTATCGCCGCACCGCGAAGTCTTGCAGCTCGCAGCGAGACACGTCGCGGTGTTCACACCGCTCGAATCGCACTGCTCGTTTGCCGCCGAGTTCGTGTACCCGTCTCCGCACGTAGAGGTCTTGCACGTCGAGCCCACGCAGGTCGCACTGTTGAAGCCGTTGGAATCGCACTGCTCGCTCGCGGCGGCGTTGGTGTAACCATCGCCGCAGCTGGACGTCTTGCACGTGCTCGCGACGCACGTCGCGGTGTTCGTGCCGCTCGAGTCGCACTGCTCGCCCGCTGCAGAGTTCGTGTAACCATCGCCACACGAAGACAGTCTGCACGTGCTCGCGACGCACGTGGCGGAGTTGATGCCCATCGAGTCACACTGCTCGGCGGCGGCGGTGTTCGTGTAGCCATCTCCGCACGATGACGTCTTGCACGTGCTCGCGACGCACGTCGCGGTGTTCACGCCGCTCGAGTCGCACTGCTCGGTAGCAGCGGTGTTCGTGTAGCCATCGCCGCACGACGACGTCTTGCACGTGCTCGCGACACAGGTCGCCGTGTTGACGCCCATTGAGTCGCACTGCTCGCCGCCCGCTGGGTTGGTGTGGCCGTCGCCGCACGTCGAGGTCTTGCACGTGCTGCCGACGCACGTCGCGATATCGACGCCGCCCGAGTCGCACTGCTCGTTGGCGGCAGCGTTAGTGATGTTGTCGCCGCAACTCGATGTCCTGCACGTCGAACCGACGCAGGTCGCGGTGTTGACTCCGCTCGAATCGCATTGCTCGCTTGCGGCGGTGTTCGTGTAGCCATCACCGCAGCGGGTCAGGCGGCACGTGCTGCCAACGCAGGTCGCGGTGTCGACGCCGCTCGAGTCGCACTGCTCGCCGAGAATGATATCGACGTAGCCGTTGCCACATGTCTCCCTGGACTGGCAATCCCCGGAGCAGCCGTCCGCGCCGACGTTGTTGCCGTCGTCGCAGACTTCCCCCGTGTCCTGGATGTTGTCGCCGCACCGCGGTTGCTGACAGTTCGTGCGGCAGGCGTTCGGGGTGTTCGAGTTCGACGTGCCGTTATCGCAGCGCTCGCCGCGCAGCGCATCGATGATCGTGTCGCCGCACTTCGGCAGCTTGCAGAGCACACGACAGGCGGAATCCGGCGCGTCGGAGTTCACCATCATGCCGAGGTCGCACTCCTCGTACAGGGTGTCGAGCTTGGCGTTGCCGCACACCTCTAACGAGCGGCAGTCAGCCGAACAGCCATCGCCGGGGACATTGTTGCCGTCATCGCAGACCTCGCCGAGCAGCGTGTCGACGACACGGTTGCCGCACGACTCGTTCGACTTGCAGTCGCCGGCGCAGCCGTCGTTCGAGCTCGTGTTTCCGTCGTCGCAAACTTCGCCTGCAAACACGTCGACGACACGGTTGCCGCACGTCTCGTTCGACTTGCAGTCCGCAGAGCAGCCGTCACCGGGGTTATTATTGCCATCGTCGCAGACATCGCCAAGCGCTGGGTCGATCACATCATCACCGCAGCGCGGCACCTGGCAGTTCGGTCGACACGCCGCATTCGGAGTCATCGAGTTTGCCGCGCCGTCGTCGCACGTTTCGTTCAGGTCGACGTCACGAACGCCGTCGCCGCAACGCGGGTTGCGGCAGTCGTGCTGGCAGCCATCGCCGTCTACCAGGTTTCCGTCATCGCACTGCTCACCCTTGGCGGGATCGACGCTTCCATTGCCGCACGTCTCGTTGGAGCGACAGTCCGCCGAGCAACCGTCGCCGTTGATCGTGTTGCCGTCATCGCAGACTTCGGGTGACGTCACATACGTGTTGCCGCAGCCGATCGGCTGACACACGCTCTCGGCGCATGCACCCATGATCGCCTGCTTGTTCAGGTCGACGTACGTGCAGAACGCGCCGTCCTCTTGGCCGCTGCATTGCGCGAGCTGCTCCGGCACTGCACAGCCTCCGTGACCGTCGCACACCGTGCTCGCGGGGCAGTCGACGGTTGGGCAGGAGGTGACCGAAGGCTGCACACACGACACGACCGTCACGAGCGCGATCACGATCCAGATCGTCCTCATCGAGTAATGGTATCGTCAAGTCAGTGTTCGCGTCCTTTACTTGTGGGGTGGTTGTATGTGCGCTAGCCGTGGCCGCATGCAGGGACTCGTCGACGACATCCAAGCCTGCGTCGCAACAGGCTGCGTCAGGCGGATCTGTGACTTCCAACCCACCACCGAGGCTCGAGGGGCCCGGCGCCGACCCCGCGGCCGAGGGCATCGATCGCGCGTTTCTCGACGAGCCCGAGAATCCTGGATGGGCTGCCGAGACCGTGAAATCCATCCGAAAACGAGTCCCGAGCGCAACCGACATCACCTGTCGCCGGACCCAATGCCGGTTCGTCCTCACGGCGGCCTCGGCCGAGGAGCTCGCGGCGGTGCAGAACGCCCTGAGCGATCCGAGCTCGCTGGCCGGCATCGCCGACGTGATCCCGACCCCTCCGACACAGCGCGCCGACGGAGCGGTCGAGACTCGTATCTACGCTCACATTCACCAGTAGCGGTCAGTTGCGGTCGCGATCAGCCCCGGTTCGCCCTGGTAGAGTCGCGGGCGTGCGCAAGACGCTGAGTTGCGCGGGGCCTCGCTCTTGCTGCGTCGAGGAACGCTGCGCATGAGCACGACCGACCTTCGTCATGTGCGCCGTGATCGCAGTCGTGTCGCTGCTCGCTTTGCGACCACCGCGCGTCCCACCGCCAGGGTCATCCTCGACAGCTCAGCCGTCGCCCGCCGAGGCGCGATGAGGTCTGCGGCGGCGGTCCTGGCGCTTGCATCGGCCCTCGGTTGCGGCGGGCCGTCCTGTCCCACCGTTGCTCTGGGCGCGGCTCGTGATTTCACGACGTCGCCAACGATCGTCACCCAGCCCACGTTCACGCGCTTGCTCGCGCTGAGCGACATCCACGGCGGCTACGATCGAATGGTCTTGCTGTTGCAACAATGGGGGCTGCTCGCCGCTGTTCCCAGCAGTCCTGCGGTGGCGGAATGGAGCGGTGCGGATGCCACCCTTGTCGTCATTGGCGATCTGATCGACAAGGGAACGCAGAGCATCGAGGTCGTCGATCTCCTGCGCGCGCTCGAAGTGTCCGCCGCTGCGCGCGGCGGCCATGTCGTCGTGACACTCGGCAATCACGAGGCGGAGTTCCTCGCAAATCCGTACAACAGCAGAGCGGATGCATTCGACAGCGAGCTGAGCGCTAGCGGTCTGGATCCTTGCATCATCGCCACGACGGACGAACGCGGAACGTGGCTGCGGTCCCGCCCGTTCGGGGCGCGCGTAGGAGACTGGTTCTTCGCGCACGCCGGGCAGACCCACCGCCGAACCGTTGCAGATCTCGAGGTCGCGTTGCAGGCGGCGCTGGTTGCCAACGACTTCCGCGATGCGGAGTTTACTGGCTCGGACTCGTTGCTGAATGCGCGGGAATGGTGGCTGGCCCCGGACAGGGCTGCCAAGGACAGTGCCGATGCTCTGGCCGTCGCTCACATTGTCTTTGGCCATACGCCGGACGCACTCGGTCCGCGTGGCGCGATCGCGACCGGCGAGAATGGTTTGTTGTTCCGCATCGACGTCGGCATGTCACCCGCGGTCGATGACAGCGCGGGCGCCTTGCTCGAGATCAGTCACGCGGGGAGCGTGGAGGTTGCAACCGAGCTGCGGGCCGACGGCGTGAAGCGCGAGCTATGGCGCGGGCCTGCGCTTTAGGATCCGCAAGCTGCCGTCACGTGAGCAACTTCGCGGCGAGCATCGTACTGAGGCAGCGCGGCGCTCCGCGGTTCGATCACCGCAACGTTGCCAGCGTCCTTCGAAGCGGTGGGCATGCGGATCGATGTGACCGGCGCGGCGACGTCCGCGCATGTGACGATCAACCGACTCGCTACGAGTGGTTGGACTGGCGGTCGGCGGATGTCGCTCGATGCAGCGGCAGTCGAGGTTCGCGGCTGGTACGTCGTCGACCTGAAGAGCACTCGCCAGCTTGCCGTTCTCGTTGCTACCAGGGCGGCGAGCGGTCTGGTGACCGAACGCTGGATGGAGGTCTGGGCAACGAAGCGAGTGGGTAAACCACCTCCACTCGACGTCGCGCGAACGTGGCTGCTTGCACTGGCAGCACACGACGCAGTTGCGCTCACCCGGCTGACGGCCGCACCGTTTGAACGCGTCGGCTTCACATCCGTGGCATCGGTTCGCGAGCCCCGCGCTCAGGATTGCGCAACCATGCGGATCGCGAAGCAGGCGAACGCGCTGCCGGCCATGCTCGAGTGCGTGCTCGCGGCCGCGTCGGCGCGGTACGTCGAGTTGTACGACGAGCAGGAGTTCTCGGTCCTCGATGTACGCAAGCTGCCGCCCGAGCTCGCGAATGATGCCGCAGCACTGCGCAAGCTGGCGAAAGCCGGCCACACGCTCGTTCAGTTCGCGACGAGTGATGCACGTGGCGGCACGACGGTCGCGCTCGCAATCAAGAACGGCAAGGTTGCCGCCGCGTTCGAGCATTTCGTTCCGCGTTGAGAACGAGCGCGCCTTTGGGGCACGACGAAGCCGAACCTGCTTCGGGTGTACGCTATGAGCGGTGCGCGCGGCGATCTCGATTCTCCTGCTCGCCGGATGCGGACGGCTCGCGTTCGAGCCGCGCACCGACGCAA
>JAYVWH010000196.1:0-5345 GCA_043786265.1 Kofleriaceae bacterium
GGCTCGGGATTTGGCTCGGGATTTGGCTCGGGATTTGGCTCGGGATTTGGCTCGGGATTTGGCTCGGGATTTGGCTCGGGATTTGGCTCGGGATCCGGCTCGGGTTCCGCCTTCGCGAGGCGCGCAGTGGTGGTACGGGGAACGCAGCCGACGCTGGTGCCGGTGACCGCGAGCGCGCATGCGGGCTTCGAACGGTCGATGTGATAACGGTCGTAGTCCGCCTCCGTCTCGAGGACGAGCATCGATGTCTCACCGGACAGCACGCGGGACGCCACCGATTTGCTCGTGACGGCGGCGCGAATGCGGGTCGTGTCCTCCGTGGTACCGGCACGCTGGAGCTGGCCTTCGAGCTCTTCGATCTCGGCACCGGCAATGCCGCGTTCGACGAGGGGCGGCGAGAACTTGAGCGGAACGAGGTGCGTCTTGCGGCCGCCGACGGTGATGTCGAGCGACTGCACGGGGCGATCGAGTCGCGCGTACACGAGTGCGGTCGTTCCAGCGCGCGCAGAGGCGATCGTCCGCGGATAGCTCCAGGTGCTGTGTGCGACCTCGATCGGGACATCGACCGCGACCGATTCGCCGAGCGCGTCGGCGACTGCATCGGTATCTAGATCCAGAACCGCACCGGCGTGGGGGAGTACGCGCACGAGCCTGGTCGCGGTCACATCGTCGCGCAGCTCGCCAACGAGCACGACATCGACCCGGTCGACGCCAACCCGCGACAGTTCCGCGACGCGGCTATCGAGCTCTGCTCCGTCAATGCCTGCAGTGACTACGCCGTCGGTGACGATCACGAGGCGCGATTCAGGTGTCCCGTTCTGGGCGATCCACGCGAGGGCCTGACCGATGTCGGAGGCGCCCGCAGCACCGCGATCGGTGAGCGTGCGGACGAATGTGTCGCAACCAGAAGCGTCACGACCGCCGGCGCAGTCGTGCTTGTCGACATCTGCCGCGCGTCCCGCGAACACGCGCTGCGTCGTCTGATCGAACGCGACGATCTGCAACGGCAGTGCGTCACCCCAGCGCGTGCGCAACGCGCTGACGAGATTCTGGATCGATGCGAGGTACGTGTCGTAGCCGAGCGCCTTCGAGCCGCTCGTGTCCACGAGTAGTGTGATGCCCTGGGGTGGCTGCGTCGGGGCGGCGAGAGCGCCGATCTGAATCTGCGCGACGACGACACGCCCGGCGGAGACGGCGGTTGCCGTCGCTCTCGCAGTGACGTCAGACCGATTGCTCGACCGCTGATGCGTGACGAATCCGTTGGCACCCGTGATCGCGAGATCGAGATCGACTCGCGTGGTCGCAGGAAGCGCGCCCAGTGGAAGTTTGTACGGCTCGCCGGCGAGCGTCTGGATGTAGCTGATCACGAGGTGCTTGTCGGCGTGCGCAGGAATCGGAAACACGCGTGCAGTGAACTGATTGCCAGCCGCCTTCTCCAGGAGGGCAGGGTCCCGCGCTTCGTGAATGGCGTTGTCGTAGGCGCGTCGTGCGAGTGCCTTGTCGACGACCTCGGCGTCCATCCACGTTCCGTGGGTCTCCATTGCAAAGCGAGCGACGGCAGCGTGCGCAGGAAGTGTGATCTGAAACGTTCCTTCGCGAACGCGATCCTCACTGTTGTGGAAGTAGAGGTGGATCTCGGTGAACGCGAGCGGACCGGCGAGTGACGCCTTGGCATCGACGCGCACCAGCCCCAAGCCGGTGCCATCGGAGGCGGTCAGAGTCCACGGCGCTAGCGAGTTGCACTCTGGGACGTCAACGAGCTCGGCGGTTCGCGAAGCTTCTCGCCCGGAGCACCCGGCAGCGACGGTGCACGAGAGGAGCAGGCGAAGGAGTTTGACCAGCACGTACTGCCAGGGACACGGCGCGGGTGGCGCGGTTTCGCTGGAGCTGTCGCCAGCGAGTAGAAATCAGGTTGTTGCCGCTGGACCTGCCGTTACAAACCGCGCGAGGTCGCGTTCGGCTGCATCTGACGCTGACGCAGCAGCGCTACTCGCCGCTATTACCTGACGCGGTCGTGGCGCCAACCATCGGCCGATCCGACGCGCCGCGAAACCGAGCTCGATACGCACCAATCGGAGCGCGGCCCACGCGAAGAACCGCAGTGCACCAATTTGCGGTGGCCGGTGGCCGTGTGTATGCGCAGGTTCGCTGGGCGGCTCGTACAGATTGCCCTGCGTGAACGGCTGGCGTTCATCCGACATGTGGAACTTGCGCAGCGCAGCGAGCAACAGCCGCTCCGACGCACGCGGTGCGAGCGCGTGAAACATCAGGCCGAGCGCGCTCGAGCGTGGCACGAATCTGACCCGACGCGGCCGTTCGCACATCGCGGCGACCGCCCGGGCCACATGCTCGGGTGACTGCATCGGAGGCAGAGCGCGTGGAGCACGTTGCATGTGATTGGCGGCGACGTCGAAGTGCGGTGTGTCGAGCGAGAATGGAAACACCGTGCACACGTGAATGTCGGGCTCGTCCGCTAGCTCGACGCGCAACGCCTCCGAGAGGCCGTGAATGCCGAACTTGCTGATCACGTACGACGGCACGAATGCATGACCGACCTCGCTCAACACGGATCCGACGTTGATCATCACGCCGCGTTTCTGCCGACGGAAGATCGGAATCACCGCACGAGCGCCGTACATCGCTCCGAACAGGTTGGTCTCGATCACGCGTTTGTGGTCATCGAACGGCCCGTCCTCGAGGCGAGAGAACAACGTGACACCGGCGTTGTTGACCCAGATGTCGACCTGGCCATATTCGTCGACCGCAGTACGCGCGAGTACGTCGACGTCTGAGGAAAGACTGACGTCCGTCTCGACCACGAGTGCGTTGCCGCCCGCTTTGCGACACTGCTCTGCGGTCTCCTCCAGAGCGTCCGTTCGGCGCGCGGCGAGTACCACTGACGCTCCACGTCTTGCGAGCTCCACGGCGATGGCGCGGCCAAGTCCGCTCGACGCACCAGTAACCACGGCGACGCTACCAGGAAGCTTCGGCATGTCCCTTCGTGGTGCACACGATGTGCCCTGCTGGCCTGCGAAGAGGGACGACAACGGCTCGTCGCTGGCAGTCACATACTGAGGAATTGCGTCCCAAACTACAAGGCTTGTTCGCAGAGCGTGGATCGCCAGAATGGCCGGCCGATGCAGGTCTTGTTCACCCAGCCCGCGAGCCCGCAGAGTGTCGACGACCGCTTCGACCTCGAGATGGCGGCGATCGAGGAGCTCGGTGTGCAGCACGCCGTCCTGTCGCTCGAGCGCATCATCGATGACGAGCTCGACGACGTCCTCGCGGACCTCGACCTCGGCGAGGACGACACGCTCTACCGCGGCTGGATGCTCACTCGCGACGAGTACGAGCGTCTCTACGACGCACTCGCGGATCGCGGTGCCACGCTGACGACCACGCCCGACGAGTACGAAGCCGCGCACTACCTCCCGAGCTGGATCGACGGGCTCGCGGCGCACTCACCGATGACGCGGTGGATCGATGGCACCGACATCGACGAAGCCTGGGCGGCCGCGCAAGGCTTGCCCGCAAGGTCGACTCCAACTTCATCTCGATGGATGTCGCGCGCACCGCCAATGACGAATGGATCGTCCTCGAGGTCGGTGACGGCGGCGTGTCGACTCTCCCGCCGATGATGGATCCCCGCCGCTTCTATCGCCGGCTGCTGCAAACCCAAACACAGGAGTCCCCATGACCAGAAATGAGCTGCGCGACCGTGCACGCCAGGTCTACCGCGAGTGGCGCCGTGCGCTGCCCTACGCAGAACGCGCCGAGCTCGCCGCCGCACCACGCGCAGAGCAGATCGTCGCGAAGGCGGTCGATCCGGACGCACGCGAGAACGCCGAGTGGTCGGCCGAGCTCGCCGAGTACCTCACCGCCCACGAGCTGTTCTGGGTCGAGGAACGTCGGTATCACATCTGTCGTGCACACCCGGCCGCGCGCGCGGTGATCGCGACTGGCGTCGTGCCGGCGCGCTTCTCGTGTCCGCTCGCCAGCGCGGCGTGTCCGATTGCGGCCGCGAGCGGCTGCACACCAAAGCACCTACACGTGATTTGGGCGTCCTGGCCCGCGACGGGCGAATCCGCCCACGCGAAAACTATCCGCGACGGCCGCGACTCAGGAGGCGGATCAGGAACAGCACGACCACAGCGCCTAGAAAGGCCACACAGATCACGCCGGGCAACCCTTCGATTGGCATACGCAAGCCGAGCTGCCGGAAGCCCCAACCGCCGACGAACGCACCGACGATGCCGAGCACGATGTCGCCGATGATTCCGAAGCCTCCATCACGCGAAACCCACGATGCGAGAAGGCCGGCAACCAGACCTACGAAGAGCCACGTTAGGATGTCCATGCGGGCATCCCTTGCAAGAAGGGCGGCACCCCGCAGCGCGACACTTTTTGCATGAGCGGGAGCGGTCACCATGACCATGCTTGGCGCAATCGATGCCGGCTCCAACGCGATTCGCGTCGTCATTGGCGAGCTCGCGGCGACCGGATCGGGCGAGCTGGTACGACTCGAGGCCGAGCGCGTCCCGGTCCGCCTCGGCCACAATACCTTCACGGTCGCCACCAGCGCGCTTCGCAACGCGTCGAACCGTGACGTACTGCTTCAGCGTCTCCACCGCGAAGCCGGGATCAACCTCGAAGTGATTCCTGGAGATGAAGAGGCGAGCCTCGTGCGCGCCGCCGTACTCCATGCGATGGGCACGCAGGCAACGCCGAGGGTGATCCTCGATCTCGGCGGCGGCAGTCTCGAGGTGAACCTTCGCGACGACGCCACGTGGCGAGGCACATCCCTTCCCGTCGGCACCGTTCGCTTGATGGAGACGTTCGGTCTTCATGGACCGATTGGAGATGCCGAAGCAGGCATGGTGCGTCGATACACGGCAACGCTGATGCAACCGCTCGCGGCCGGCTTTCGCACCACGGATGAGACAGCCGCGATCACCGGCGGAAATGCAGAGGCACTCGCGAAGATCTTCGGTGACGCGCATCCGATGACACCCAGCTTCACCGTGGAGGATCTCGAGCGCGGCTTGCCCGGACTCATCGCGACCGAGATCGAAGAGCGGATGGCGACCTACGACATCAAGCGCGACCGCGCCGAGGTGATCGGCATCGCGGCACTCGTGTTCGCCACCGCGGCGCGCCAGCTCGGCCTGCGACGGCTCGTCTCAGCCGGTGTCGGCGTGCGTGACGGGCTGCTGCTCGACCTGACCGAGAGCGCGCGTGGGCAGCACGCAAAAGCCGCACGCGTCACGAGCAAGGCACTGCTTACATCGGCGCGTTCGTTCGCGCTTCGCGTCGATCATCACAGCACGCACGCCGAGCATGTTCGA
>JAYVWH010000197.1:0-4745 GCA_043786265.1 Kofleriaceae bacterium
CGTCCGGCGGTCAGCCCGATGTGCCCGACGCGTCGCGCGTTGACGGCAACCTCGTCGATACAACGCTGATCGACGCTACGCCGATGCAGACGCTGTCGCAGACCACGAGCAACATGCTCGAGGCCGGCACCTCGCAGGCGTGCCTCGCACCGAGCTCGGGGACCGCGGCGAACAACTATTACCGGGTGTTCGATCTCGCTGCGTTCAACATCACGACCGACTTTCACGTGTCCCAGATCTCGTTTCAGGTCGAGCACTGCGACGATCTGAACGGGACCACTGGCACGAGCGTCGTCGTGCGCGTCGGCACTTACAGCGGCACGCCGGGCGACATGCTCACGCTCGCAAACATGACGTTGCTCGCCTCGGCGAACAGCATCGCGGTGCCCGAGGTCGTCGAAGATCCGGGCCCTCCGCCAGTGACCGCGGGTGAAACTGTGAACGCGCCGATCAGCGCGACCGTCCCTGCTGGGCAGAAGATGTACATCGAGGTCGATGCGCCCGATGGCAACGCGACCTACGAGATGTACATGGGCGCGAACAACGATGGCGAGACAGGGTTCGGGTACGTGCTAGCGCCGACGTGCGGCCTCACGGTACCGACGAACATCAGCACGGTCGTCGGCGGACCGCTGAATCTGCTGATGACCGTCAGCGGCTCGTATTGATCGCGATGCCGGCGCGCGGGTAGCTGCGGCGACGATCCGCGGCGATGTCGTCGAGGATTCGCTTGATCTCGGTGCCGTCGGCGAGCGCGCGTTTGTGATTGGTCGCGGCGATCTCGTCGCCGATGTCATCGGGGTCGTTGAACGCGATCCCACCGAGTGCGCGTGCCTGCTCGGACAGCACGTGCATTGACGTCTGCGCGCGAATCGCATCGAGGATCTTGAGCGGCACGAACTGCATCAGTGGATCGGGTGACCGCCGAAGGAACGACACCAGTCGCGACGGCGTTCCGGTGTCGAGCTCGCCATCGGGATGAAAGTCTGCAACGCCGCATGTCTCGACGCGCCGACCGACCTGCTCGCGCTCGACGTGAAACTCCGTCATCGTCAGCGACAGCTCGGGTGCGAGGATCATCGCGACGCGCGTCGTCGGAATCGCCATCAGATCGTTGGCGGCGGCAACCCATTCGTCGACCGACGGACGCACGCCCCACAGGATTTTCACCGACACTTCGCCACTGGTGCGGGCCGACTTCGCCCATGGGCAAAGTCCGTAGGTCTCGACTACTTCGACGAGGTAACGGTCGAGGAGTCTGCGTACTTCCGCCTCGTTGGAGACAATCGCAACCACAACGCCCCGAGCGTGTCATCTTCTGCGAGCGAATGAAGGCCAGGTGGACCGCAATTCTGGGGTTGCTCGCTGCGACCTCTGTCGCGTCTGCCGCGCCCTCGCCAGAACGCTGCCAGCGCGGCCTCGATCTCGCGGCAAAGAACGACCTGCCCCGCGCGGCGCTCTACCTCGAAGGCTGCGACACGCTCGACTCTGTCGAGCCCGCGAAGGCCGCCGAGATTGCCCGCACGCGCGCCTCGGTCGCGCACAAGCTCGACGCGAGCAAGCTGTCCGCGATGTCGGTCGTCACCAACCCCGCGGGCATGCTCGCCGAGACCGATGCGATGCCGGGCGAGCGGTTCACCACGCCCGCGACGATCTGGACCAAGACCGGCGACTACAAGATCAACTTCGCGCCCGATGCCGCGACCCTCGATGCAGGTCAGGGCCTGACCACGACTGCATCGCTCGACCCGTTCAGCCGCCGCACGGTGATCATCGACGTTCCGAAGGCGAACCAGGCCGCGCCCAAGGACGGCAAGGTCGACTTCCGCGAAGAGGCCGACGAGCAAGCGATCCACACCGGTCCGCCCCCCGCACAGAAGTTCGGTTCGATCCTGCCGAAGAAGTATCGCAAGCCGACCGGTGAATCCGGGCAACCCCAGCTCGATGATCCCCTCGCGCTGCAAGCGTCACACGTCGCGTGGCACCTCGGTGCGCGCTTCGGTGGTGGCCTCGTGATGCGCGATGCATCGAGTGCGGCCGCTTCGTTCTCGATCGCAGCGCTCGCAATGCGCTCGCTCGCCGGTCCCGTGTCGCTGACGACCCGCCTGGGCTGGAACCACCGCAGCGTGGATTCAGCAGCTCTCGAGGTCGGCTTCCACGTGCGCCTCGCGTCAACGTCGTCGATTACTCTGTCCGCCACGGCGGGCCTGCGCGGTGAGGTTCGCGTGCAGACCCACCTCGCGATGGACGAAGTCGCACGCGTCGGGATCGGCGGAGCACTCGGTCTAGATCTCGGGCTGATCGGAATCCCCGTCGCGATCGGCTTTCGCTTCGAGCCCGGCCTCACCGAGCTCACCCCCGGCATCCGCGCTCACGGCTTCATGATCGAGCTCGGCTACACCTGGTAGCTCACGGCGTCTTTCGTTTGCGGGACGTATGTCCAGAGTTGCGAGAGATCGATCGCCTGAAACGGCTCAGCTTAGCAGCTGGCTCCGACGGTAAGTCCGTCATTCCACACTACGACGCGGTCGTCACGCGACACGCGTGCCCAGTCAAACGTCGTGACCAGCTCGCTCGGCGTGCACGCGCGTGGCGCATCAAGGAGACCCGCGGTGTGGGCGAGCCAGCCGCACAGCTCGGGGCCGGAGTAGCGAGCGCGCACTTGCGAGAATGGCAACGAGCCGTGCAGCTTGGCGAGCTTGTCGCCGCTCGCCTCGAGCAGCAAGAAGTGATGGCGGTAGCGCGGCGTTGCTAGACCGAGCAAGCGTTGCAGGATCACCTGCGTCGCCGTACTCGGCGAGATGTCATGGCCGCGCACGACATCGGTGATTCTCGCTGCTGCATCGTCAACGACGACAGCAAGCTGATACGCGATCACGCCATCGCGGCGACGCACGATCGGATCGCCCATGTCGAGCGCGGGTGTCTGCGACAGGTCTCGCCCGCCGTCATCGACGAGCTCGATGCGATCGTCATCGATGCGCACGCGCAGATTCCCATCGACGGCGCGCCAGCCTCCTTCCGGTAATGGCTCACCGCGGCACGTGTTCTCGTACGCCCAGCCACCATCGGGTGCGCGCCGACCTCCCGCGCGATCGGCGCGGCTACACGTGCACGGATAGAGCCGCCCTGCCCCCGCGAGCTCGTCGAGAGCCGCCGCATAGGCCGCACTCCGATCGCTCTGGATCATCGTCTCGTCCCACGCGAGCCCGAGCGAATCGAGCGCTTCGACGAGCTGCGCCGACCACGCCGCCTTCACGCGCGTCGTGTCGAGATCCTCGAGGCGCAGCAGCGCGCGACCGCCGCGGGATCGAGCATCGAGCCACACGAGCAGGGCCGACAGCAACGTTCCCGGATGGGCATCACCGGTCGGAGATGGAGCGAAACGCGATCTCACGCCCTCAGGATCGCACAGACCGATCTAGGACGGCGGGCGCAGATGCACCGCGACCTGAGGCGCCTGCGGCGGCTGCTCGATCTGGCGCGCGAGCTCGGCCCAGTACGGGTTGTAGCGATTCGCGCCGTGCAGGAACGTCCATGACGTGTCGTGGAGCTCCGGGCGCGAGTCGATGTGGATGTACTGGCCCTCGGGGTACCAGCCAACGCCAACGCCGGTGTACGTGCGCCACAGGTAGTCGCGGATCGTGCGCAGCTGAACACCACGGATGCGGAAGTCGACCGCCGACGCGTGGCGGTGCGGCGACGTTGCGGATTCCTCGCGGCTCGCGCGATAGCCGGACACGTACTCGATGGGCATGCCGGGGTAGTGCTCCTGCACGTCCGCCAGCATCGCGAGGGTGCGCGGCGCGATCTGTGCCTCGCGGTGCGTGCGACGGCAGCGGAACAGGCGCATGAGCTCGACGGTCGTGTCGTCGTCTGTCGATCCATCACGCCAGATCGCGACGACGCCCTTCTGATGGTCGTTCTCGTCATTGAGGTCGACCGGGATCGGGGCAGCCGCATTGCCGACCACGAGGGTAGCGATCGCCTCCGCCGGCATCGGGATCGGGGCAGCAGCGGCGGTCCAGGCCGCCATCGCAGACGCCATCAACTTCGCCTTCAGGATGATCGGGAGCGGCACAGCCTCCGAACGGTAAGGGTGAATTGATTGGTGATCAAACGAAAAACAACTGGACGTCTGCGCCCCGTTCCATCGCGATCGCAGGTGGTTAGCGACGGGTGCCGCATTTCGTCGCACCTTTGGCCGCAAGGATTTGGCAAGGCGCCTCACGAGATGACACTTCCCTACAAGTTGGGTACGGTCGGGTCCAATGCGCTTCACCGACGAACACCAGCAGCTCCGCCGGACGGTCCGCGACTTCGTCGAGAAGGAGATCAACCCCCACGTCGACAAGTGGGAGCGCGAATGCGCATTCCCCGGCCGCGAGATCTTCAAGAAGGCGGGCCGCCTCGGGCTGCTTGGCATCAACAAGCCCGAGGCCTACGGCGGTATGGGTCTCGATTACTCCTATCAGATGGTCGCGACCGAGGAGCTCGGCACCTGCGCGGGCGGTTCGATCCCGATGGCGCTTGGCGTGCTGACCGACATGGCCACGCCCGCCCTCGCCCGCTGGGGTGCACACGAGCTCAAGCAGGAGTTCCTTGCCCCGGTCATCGCCGGCGAATCGATCGCGTCGATCGCCGTGAGCGAGGCGTCAGGCGGCAGCGATGTCGCCGCGCTCAGGACCAACGCGGTCAAGGACGGCAGCGACTATGTGATCAACGGCTCGAAGATGTGGATCACG
>JAYVWH010000198.1:0-4023 GCA_043786265.1 Kofleriaceae bacterium
CACCGCGAGCACGCGGGCGACGAACGGCTCGTCGCGCGGTTCCGCCGCGAGGGCACTTTGCTGCGCAAGCTCCTCAACCCGCACGCGGTGGCGACGTACGAGCTCGGCGAGACTGCCGAAGGCTTGCCGTTCATCGCGATGGAGCTGCTTGCGGGCGACACGCTACTCGGCGTGTTTCGCAACGCCGGAAAGCTGCCGTGGCAGCGCGCGTTCGCGATCGGCATGGGCGTGTGCAGCGCGCTCGGCGAAGCGCACGGCCTTGGTATCGTGCACCGCGACCTCAAGCCGGGAAACATCTTCCTTGGCGACAACGACTTCGTGAAGGTCCTCGATTTTGGCATCGCCAAGATTTTGTCGAACAGCGATGTCAGCGATCCGCGCGAGCTGACGATCATGGGCACCGCCGTCGGCACGCTCGAGTACATGGCGCCCGAGCAGCTGATGGGCGGCCGCGCCGATGCACGCACCGACCTCTACACTCTCGGTGTTCTCCTCTACGAGGTGATCACGGGACACCGTCCATTCAATGCCGCGGGGCTCGAGCTCCTTACCGAGCAGATGAGTGGCCCGCCTCCGCCACCGTCGTCGCGCATCGAGGTCCCGCCCGACATCGACAAGGTGCTCATGCACTGCCTTGCCGAGGACATGGACCACCGAATCGCGAGCGCACTCGATCTCTCACGTGCGCTCGACGAGGCCCTCCACGCACATTCGCCGGTGACCGCCGCGGTCTCGCCGCCGCCGCGGCAGCTGACGCCTGCGCCGCTCTACGACCCCGGCCCCGAGCTTCCGCTGCGCAAGAGCCGCGCTCCGTGGATCATCGCGATCGTGATCGTTGTCGCGATCGCGGGACTGATCGTGCGTTACTCATTGTCTCTGTCATAGTTCGCGCGATGAAGGACCAGCTGTTCATGCTCCGTCCCGGTTTTACCGACCAGAGCACGACATACTTCTGCCCGTTCACCGCGCAGGTGCTCGGGTTTCTGACCTACTACCCGCAGGTCAGGGACAGCGTTGACCTCGTCGAGGTCGACTTTGCCAAGCCTCGCCACCCCCTGGCCGACCTACTCGGCGAGGCCCACCAGGCCGCACCGATGCTCGTTCTTGCGGGCGCGCCGGTCGCGGTCCCGCATGTGACCGTGGGTGAGGCGAACGGCCATCGGTTCGTCGAGAAGACGATAGAAATCTTGAGGTACCTCGCCGCGACTCGGGGCGTGCCCGGTCCGCATTGATGGTCTAAGGTCCGCGGATGCGCGCCGTAGCCATCTTCGTCGTGGGCCTGGTTGCATGCGGCGATAACACCCCGGACAACCCCGAGGTCTGCGAACCGGCGACCGCCGATCTACCGACCGAAGGCGCGTTCCTCGATCCGTACGCGGTCACGCTGCCTGACAACTGTGTCGTCGGCGGCCTGCGCGACCTGCCCGGCCGCTGGTCCACTAGCTCACCCCAGGGCTTCTTCCTGTTCGAGTACCCGCAGTACGAGGGCAACTGCACGACGGGCTTCAAGCGCTCGTTCGAGGTCGACGACGATCACGATACGGGCGACCGCACGATGTCGACGCGCTACACGTGGAGCGATGGCACGCGCTTCTTCGTGCGCACGCGTCAAGTCTACACCTTCGGTGGCCAGCCGTACGAGTACGTGCGCGGCACCGTCAGCTGCATGCTTCCCGACGACACGCTTGCGGTGAGCTACCTGCGCTACGACACCGATAGCGGCGAGCACCAGTACGCCGGAACCGGCACGCGGTTCGCGCCCAAGGATGACGTCGCAGGCGGGATGGAGCTGGTCGGCGAGCTCGGCCCCCAGGTGGGCGCCACGGCGATCTACGGGCTCAACCTGATCGTCGAGGGAAACGTCGCGTACGTTGTCGGCACGGCCGGTCTCGATACGATCGATGTGTCGAACCCCGCGGCGCCCGTGCTCCTCGGGCATCTCGACGGCTACCTCAACGACGTCCGCATCGTGCATGGCAACGGCAAGACGATCGCCTTCGCCGCATCCGAGCGCGGCGATGACAAGGTCTGGGTCATCGACGTCACCGATCCGACGACGCCAACGCTCGCGTCGGTGATCGACGAGTATGCGCACTCGCTCCAGGTCCGCACCGTCGGCCCGACGACGGAGCTGTTTCTCGCGAACTACAGCGCCGGCATCCCGCGCTTCGACGTGACGAACCCGCTATCGCCAGTGCGCACCGGGACGTCCGTGCTTCCCGGTCAGACGCTCAGCGGCATCCACGACCTCACCGTCTACGGCAACCGTATCTTCGCGAACAACACCGACGCGGGGTTTGTCGCCGTCGACACCACTGCGAGCTTCAGCGCGCCGACCGAGATCGGCCGCAAGATCAGCGCGTACAGCCACGCGAGCTGGGCGGGACAGATCAATGGCCGCGAGATCGTGCTGCACGGCGACGAGGGCATGACCAAGACCGGCGAAGGCGCCGCGTTCTTGCGCGTGCTCGACGGAGATCCGGCCTCGTCGATGTTCATGAAGGACATCGGCTCGTACCGTACGCGCCGCGAGGTCGGCATCCACAACATCGAGGTCCACGGCACCCTCGCGTACATCTCGTACTACCAGGATGGCATTCGTATCGTCGACCTCGTCGATCCCGAGCACCCCATCGAGGTCGCGCACTACAACACGTGGCAGGCCGACAAGGCGTACGGCGCTGCCTTCGAGGGTGCGGTCGGCGTGCGCAAGGCGGGCAACTACGTCTACGTCGCCGATCTCGAGCGCGGCCTGATCATTCTGCGCGAGCTCTGACCAGTCACCAGCCGGCGGGTCGCTTCGCATGCTCGGGCAGCGGCGAGAGCAGCGACAGCGTCGCGAGATCGACATCGACGTTGAGAGCCTGGAAGTAATCATCCTTGCCGAGGTCGAGGACGAGGCCGGCGGGATCGTTGGTCGCCCAGCCCGGATCGGACATGCCCATGCGTGGCGAGTACATCAGATCGCGATTGGGAGCGACCGCAGCGGTGTCGTAGACGTGCCCGACCGTGTGCTGGTTCGGCGAGCTCGGCGCGACCAGCCCCATCGAGTGCACGAGCTCGTGCAGCATGCCGTAGTCGATGTAGTTCGACGCGAGCGTTGTCTGGCCCCACGGGTACGAGTCACCGCACACGACGCTCTGTCCGATCGGAAGCCCGCCGAGATACATCGCACCCACGCGCGCGACGATCAGCGGCGGATACGCACCGGCACCGCACGCGTAGGTGCTCGTACCCTCGTAGTACACGGCGTACAGCTTGTTGCGATCGATCATGCCCATCGAGATCAGCTCGCGCTCGATCCGTTCGCGGACATACGCGGTACCGAAGTCGACCGAGCTGTTCTGCGGATCGTTGCCGCGCATCTCGGCGTCTGTCTTTGCGAGGCGAACAAACCCGATGTCGAGCATGCCGTCGCTGGTATCGAACCGCAGGTAGCTGCCCGATTGCGCGTTGAACCAGGTGGCGAAGCCGCGCACCGAGTTGCAGATCTGGCCCGTGGTGTCCCGATTGCGATCGTTCGTGTCCGACGGCACCACGTAGAGAACGCGGATCTGGTCGTAGCCGTTGTCGTCGGGGCGATCGGTCGTCGCACGCTCGGCGACGCAGCCCGGTGGAACTCCCGACAAGTCGGGGCCTGCATCGACCATCTCGCCACCGTCATCGGCGCACGCCGCCAGCAGCGCGAACAAAAGGATCAGTCGGCGCACTCGGTACTCCGATCGGACACGGGCTCGGAGACCATCACTGGTGTCATCCGTGGAGCGCCGCAGATCGCACCGATCCCGAAGCCCTCGGCGGGCGCGCGCTTGAGCCGGTCCTCGGTCATCGCGCCGTACGCGCCGTCCTCGCCGATCTGATCGTCGGGGGCGTTGCGATTCCACAGTCGTTGGAACGCCAGGATGTCTGTACCGCGAATATCGGGGGACGCGAGGTGATCGAAATGGACCGGATCGCCCGGCACGTCATGCGCCCAGCCGTGCGCGTCGAACGCGGCGATCCAGGTGCTGTAGTTCGACAGGT
>JAYVWH010000199.1:0-1764 GCA_043786265.1 Kofleriaceae bacterium
GTCCTTCACGAGCGCGTGCAGCTTGTGCGTCTTCGTGCCGCCTTCGATCGTGAGATCGAGAACGGTGTTGGCCTTGCGGATCGGGTCGAGCGCGGCGCGGAGCGCCTTGACGTCGACGATGATCGGCAGCGGCTCGATGCGGCCCTCGGGCGACGCGCCGTAGCACACTCCGGGAACCTTGCCCGTTGCGCGCAGCTTGATGGCGGCGCCCTTACCAGAGTGCGAGCGGAGCGAGACAGTGAGCTTTCCAACGTTTGACGTATCGACGGGCATTGCAGGTTCCTTTTACACGAACAGACTGGAGATTGAATCTCCATGATGGATGCGCTTGATCGCTTCGCCGAGCAGACGCCCGACGCTCTTCACGCGCACCTTCTGACATTCTTGGCCCGCCTCGGACAGCGGGACCGTATTGGTGACAACGACATGGGACAGCGGCGACTCGGTGATGCGGCTGACCGCCTTGCCCGAGAACACAGCATGGCTCGCGCACGCAGAGACGCTCGCCGCGCCGGCGTTGATGATCGCGGTGGCCGCGTGAGTAAGAGTCCCGGCCGTGTCGATGATGTCGTCGACGATGATGGCCTTCTTGCCCTTCACATCACCGACGATGTTCATGACTTCGGAGACATTGGGTGACGGACGCCGCTTGTCGATGATGGCGAGTGTCGTGCCGAGGCGCTTGCTGAATGCGCGAGCGCGCTCGACGCCCCCGGCATCCGGCGACACCACGACGGTCGAGTCGCCGCCGTAGCCGAGCGTGCGCAGCTCCTCGATGAGGACCGGCATGGCGAACAGGTGGTCGAACGGGATGTCGAAGAAGCCCTGGATCTGACCGGCGTGGAGATCCATCGCGAGTGCGCGATCAGCGCCCGCGGCGGTGATCAGATTCGCGACGAGCTTGCTCGTGATTGGCGTGCGCGGCTTCGCTTTGCGATCCTGCCGCGCGTAGCCGTAGTACGGGATGATCGCGACGATCGAGCCGGCCGACGCGCGCTTGAGCGCATCGATCATGATCAGCAGCTCCATCAGCGACTCGTTCGGCGGGGAGCACGTCGGCTGCACCACGAAGCAGTTCACGCCACGGACGTTCTCACCGATCTCGACGTAGATCTCTCCGTCGGAGAAATGCGTTACGTCCGCGCGGCCAAGCGGAATCTCGACGAACTTGCAGATTTCGTCGGCGAGGGCGCGGTTGGAGTTACCTGTGAAGATCGATAGGGACTTCAGCACGGCGTGCTCCGTGTGAGGAGCGTGGGATCTACCGGAGAGCCACTCAAAGGTCAAGCACCAGGTTGGAGCTAAGCATTCGAAAGACCTAAGGCCTTCGCCTGCTTGCGAAGCTGGTCCGCCTCGGCTTGGCCGACCTCGACCGCTTCATCGACCAGAAGCACCGGAACTCCTTGATCGATCCGGTACTTGAGACGGGACCCGGGGCAGAATAGAAAGCTCTCCGCCTCGAAGTAGAGCAGGGGCTCTTTGGACTTCGGACAGACGAGAACGTCGAGAAGCTCGCGGGCGAGCGGCGGCATGACCCGCTGGGTATCACGATCCGCGGCCGCGCCGTAAGTGGCTCGAGTTTGCACCGACCCCAACTTGCGCAACTTGCAAACAGGGGTCGGGCCCAAAGTTGCGCAACTTACGCCCCGAAACGACAACGGGGCCCGCCATGTGAATGGTGGCCCCGCGTCTCGATCAATCGCTTCGCTTTACGGAGCGGGGGGAGCGGCCGGAGCCGGAGCCGGGGCCGGGGCCGGAGCGGGG
>JAYVWH010000200.1:0-2490 GCA_043786265.1 Kofleriaceae bacterium
GCGCGCCGTCCTTGCGACGCAGCGTCGATGCGTAGTCGCGGAGCAGGCCGCTTCTGCGCAGCCGACGCGCGCGCACCACGTGTCGGGCCGCGTCCTCGATGCCGAGCTCCTTCGCGCTGCGGCTGAGCAGCTCCTCGCGCGTCCAGCCCGTCAGCTGCACGTAAGCGCCGTTCGCCTCGGTGATCTGGTGCGTCTCGAGGTTCACGAGCGCGAGCGGGATCGGGCTCGCGTGGAACGACTCCGAGAATACGCGCTCCGACATCAGCGCGCGCTGGAGATGCTGTGCAGCGACCCGATTCGCACCGCAGAGTTGCACGGTGTAGCCGCCAACCAGCACGACCAGCAGCACGATGATCACGAGGTCGAGGCCCACACCATGGACATCGACCACATGGCGGTATTGTTGAGACCGGGAAATCGCGTCTGATTTCTAGAAATTACCGAGGACCGCGAAGCCGTTGTGGGTCGGTGTGACCTTCACGGCCGTCCGCTGTGCGTGCACCGTGTGCGTCGACGGCGACAGCAAGCCGGTCAGCATCGTGATCACGCCCGCAGCCTGAAACACGCCGTCGGCGACGAGCAGAACCTTCTCGGTGGTGTTCTCGTCGCAGCGCGGCTGATCGATCGGGCAGTTGCCCCAGTCGTTGAGCGCGAGCCACGGGCCGGCGATGGGCACGTAGAGCCGGTCAGCGCCGACATGGTTGCTCGTCGCGGCGACGATTGCCGAAGCGCCGTAGCTACCGGCGAACACGATCGCGCCGGTTGCGAACACCGGCGCGTTCCACGCGTCGGTCACCTCGTACGTCTCCGGATCACGCGTGATCACCGTGGCCCGCACGGGAGCCGGGGGCGGGTTCACGATCACGACGGGCGGCGGCGCGGGTGGCGCGGGCTGGGCGGGTGTCACGATCGTCGTGTTGGTCGTCGTCGAGGGATCCAACTGTGCAGGGGCCAACTGTGCAGGGGCCGGCTGCGCGGGGGCCGGCTGCGCGGGGGCCGGCTGAGCCGTCGGCGCGGGAGACGGGGCGTACGGATCCGCGGGGTCGTCAGCGAACGCGAGCGCCGGGATCAGGGCGGCACCGAGCACGAAACCAAACGTCGTTGAGATCTTCATCGGGATTCCTCGCTTCAAAGGTGTTGCTGAGGAACTTTTGCAAGAGAGTTGCCATCGAAGCGGGTCGGATTCTGCGTCGATCACACGGCTGGTCCGCGCAACATCGCGCGATCGACGGATCGGGTGAGCGCCGAGGTCGGCCCTGTTGCAGGGCGCCACGTCTTGTTCGGATCGATGATCCAGTAGACGTGAACGCCGTGGGCGAGCAGCTGGTAGACCAGGCCGTATGCCTGGAACATCCCGGTGGACTGGTACGAGAGGTCCATCGGAATGACGAGGCTTCCTGCATCGAACGTCTTGTCGGCGGCGAGGGCCGTGGACGACAACGCCAGTGCGGTAGCGACGGCGCACGCGACAGGTACCGCTCAGGCGGACAGCTGGCTCAGCGCCGCGTCAACCTCGTCGATTTCCCACAGGCGCCGCTCGATCTCGCGGTCGAGGTCGGCATCGAGCTGCGGGCACGCGAGGCGCTGCGCACACAACCGGATCAGCTCGTCGACAGCCTCGAGCTCGTCGGCGAGGTGCTCGATGCGGCGAACGCACTCGTCGCGGTGACGTAGACGGCGGGCCATGATCTCGCGGCGGCGTACCGAGCGATGCGGGTCAGACGGCGGGAGCGCGCGCGGAAGATCCGACGAGCCGGCAAGGCGTAGCGAATCGAGGCACTTCTGGTGGCTGACGGCCAGCGTCACGAAATGATCGAGCAACGACTGCAGCTCGAACCGTTTGGCTTCCTTGAAATCGGTCTTCTCGATGTCGGTCACGAGGTCACGCAGATCGCAGTACTGTTGCTGGCGGACCTGTCCGGTCGGCTTGAGCAATTTGAGTCGCTCCGACTCTGCCTTCTGCTTCAGCCGCCACTGAAATTGCTTGTCGAGGTGGCGGCGCACGAACTGATAGCGCGTCGCGACCACACCGAGCGACATGAACGTCAGCATCGCGAGCAGTGCGCCAAGGATGCCGGCGTAGCCGACCCCGACGCACACAGCGAACGCCATCACCGATAGACTTACCGGGTTGAACAGCGCGCCCCGGGCGTAGGTGAGCACCGTCACCGTCGGTGCCGATACCGTGATGGCCTGGTCCCTCGGAACGGAGACGAGCATGGCGGTCATGGGGAGAGGCCGCTACACGCCTCGTGCCACCGAGGAGAACCGGATTCGATGTAGCATTTTGGGACGATCTCCGGTCGCCCAAGACACACCGTAGCGAATTCGTCGTTGCTGTTCCGGGAAGCGTCGTCAGCGAACCGCTGTGCGTCAAACGAGGCGATACTCGCCGCCATGGCTCTATCGGCGACCATGCGGCGCTTCGAGATCGCGATCGCCGATTCCGACCGCGAGATCTACGAGAGCCTCGAGCTTCGCGTCGCACAG
>JAYVWH010000201.1:0-9023 GCA_043786265.1 Kofleriaceae bacterium
CGGCGTGCGTGCCTGCCTGGCGCGCGCGGTCGAGGCGGGCGCGAAGGTCGTGTTGCCCGAGACGTCGATCGGCAAGGACGGCACGATCGCAAAGATCGAAGACCTCGATGGCAACATCGTCGGTCTCCACGCGGAGGCGTCGTGAGCACCCGCGACGAGAAAACTCACTACGCCTCGTGGTTCCATCTATCGCGCTTCACCCTCGCGCGGTCCCGCCGTGCGTGACCCGGAAGACCAGGCTAGAGTCGGTCCGGTGAGCACGTATCGCGGCAAGAAAGCGCGGCGTAACGACGAGGGCAGTCCGCCGCCGCCGCTGCCGGCGCGTTCCGGATCGCCGTTCAAGCTGAACGCGCCGTTTCCGCCGGCGGGCGATCAGGTCAAGGCGATCAAGGAGCTGGTCGAAGGGCTCTCGCGCGGCGACGAAGCGCAGGTCCTGCTCGGCATCACCGGATCCGGCAAGACGTTCACCGCCGCCAACGTGATCGCGCAGACCGGCCGCCCGACGCTGATCATCGTCCACAACAAGATCCTCGCAGCCCAGCTCTATGGCGAGTTCAAGGAGCTGTTCCCCGAGAACGCGGTCCACTACTTCGTCAGCTACTACGACTACTACCAGCCCGAAGCGTACGTGCCGACGACCGACACCTTCATCGAGAAGGATTCGATCGTCAACGAAGAGATCGATCGCATGCGTCACGCGGCGACGTTCGCGTTGCTATCGCGGCGTGACGTGATCATCGTCGCCAGTGTGTCGTGCATCTACGGCATCGGTGACCGTGAGACCTACGCGACGATGACGTGCGAGCTCGATGTCGGGACGTCGGTCGATCGCGACGACGTGCTGCGCCGGCTCGTCGAGCTGCAGTACGAACGAAACGACGTCGACTTTCACCGCGGGACGTTCCGGGTGCGCGGCGACACCGTCGAGGTGTTCCCGGCGTACGAGGCCGATACCGCGATTCGCCTCGAGTGGTTCGGCGATCAGATCGAATCGATGTCCGAGATCGATCCGCTCCGTGGTGGCGTGAAGCGCAAGCTCGACCGCACCGTGATCTTCGCGGCCTCGCACTACGCGACCCCGGCTGAGACCATGCGGCGGGCCTGCGAGTCGATCCGGACCGAGCTCCGCGGCCGGCTCGAGGAGCTGTCGCGCGAGGGGAAGCTGCTGGAGCGTCAGCGCCTCGAGCAGCGCACGATGTACGACCTCGAATCGATCGAGCAGATGGGCTTCTGCTCCGGCATCGAGAACTACTCGCGTCACCTCACGGGGCGCAGCGCCGGCGATCCGCCGCCGACGCTGATGGACTACTTCCCCGAGGACTATTTGCTGATCGTCGACGAGTCGCATCAGACGGTTCCGCAGATCGGTGCGATGTACAACGGCGATCGCTCGCGCAAGCAGACGCTCGTCGAGTTCGGCTTCCGCCTGCCGAGCGCGCTCGACAACCGCCCGCTGCGCTTCGACGAGTGGCGCCTGCGCGCCAAGCAAGGGCTCTACGTCTCGGCCACGCCGGCGGACTGGGAGCTGAACGAAGCGAAGGGAGTGGTCGTCGAGCAGATCATCCGTCCGACCGGACTGCTCGATCCCGAGGTTGAAGTCCGTCCAGTCGCACACCAGGTCGACGATCTGCTCGCCGAGATCCGCGACCGCGTCGCCAAGGGCGAGAGGGTCCTCGTGACGACGCTGACAAAGCGGATGTCCGAGGATCTCACCGAGTACTACCGAGAGATCGGTATCAAGGTGAAGTACCTCCACTCCGACGTCGACACGCTCGAGCGCATCCAGATCATCCGCGACCTGCGACGCGGCGAGTTCGACGTGCTCGTCGGCATCAACCTCTTGCGCGAGGGTCTCGACCTTCCGGAGGTCTCGCTCGTCGGCATCCTCGACGCCGACAAGGAAGGCTTCCTGCGCTCGGAGCGGTCGCTGATCCAGACGATCGGGCGCGCGGCCCGTAACGTCAACGGCAAGGTCCTCCTCTATGCCGACAAGGAGACCGCCTCGATCCGCGAGGCCGTCGCCGTGACGCGCCGGCGCCGTACCGTGCAAGAGGCCTACAACAAGGAACACGGGATCACGCCGCAATCGACCGTCCGCAAGATCATGGAGATGCAGCTCGCCGAGCCGATGCCCAAGAAGGGCCAGCGCTCGTCGCAGATCGGGGCGATCGACCTCAAGAAGATCGACGACATCGATTCGCTGCGCGCCGCGATCGACAAGCTGCGGACGGAGATGCGTCAGGCGGCTTCTGATCTCGAGTTCGAGCGCGCGGCCGCGCTGCGCGACAAGGCCCGCGAGCTCGAGCAGCTCGAGCTACAGATGCGTTAGCTGTGGATCGCATGTGGTTACCTCGCGGTTTCTACGCGGTGCTCGACCGCGATGACATGCAGCTCGCGCGGACGCTCGTCGGTGCCGGCGGCGCGGGCGTGTTGCAAGTCAGGCTCAAGCCCGCGAGCAGCGCGGAGATCCTGCGGGTCGCCCACCTGGCTCGCGCGGTGTGCGACGAGGCCGGCGCGAAGCTCGTCGTCAACGACCGCGTCGATATCGCGCTCGCGGTTGGAGCGGATTGCGTACATCTCGGCCAGACCGATCTGCCGATCGCAGATGCGCGTGCGATCGCCGGTGACCGGCTCGCGATTGGCATCTCCACGCATGATCGGCATCAAGTCTGCGCGGCGATCGCGGCTGCCCCGACGTACATCGCCTACGGGCCCGTGTTCGCGACCACGACCAAGGAGAACGCCGATCCGGTTCAGGGGATAGAGGCTCTACGTGAGGCGGTTCGCCTCGCCACGGAGGCGAATATCCCGGTCGTGGCGATCGGCGGCATCACGGCGGCCCGCGCCGCCGACGTGTTTGCGACCGGCGTTATGTCGGTATGCGCGATCAGCGCCGTGAACCGCGCGCCAGATGTGGCGGCGGCGGCGTGGGCATTGCACAATGTCCACGCGGGGTTGCGGGTGCGTGGGAAGTGAATAAGAACGTCGCAGACTCGTCCAAAGGACTCGCCATGGCCAAACTCGGAATCATCGCTTTCATCGCAACGATCGTGGCTTCGATCGGGATCGCAACGCTGACGTCCACCGACGCGCAGGCGGTCAACGCGTGCTTGACGAAAGAGCCCAAGAGCGAGCTGCTCAAGGCCGCCTGCGCCAAGGGCGGTCAGCCCGCGGCCAAGGACGCGATGAAGAAGCTCATGAAGGACGCGAAGATCAAGAGCTGCAACGCGTGCCACGCCAAGCTCGCACCGAAGTACGAGCTGAAGAAGGACGGTTTCGAGCAGTTCAAGAAGGCCGGAGGCAAGTGAGGCCAAGGGATCGCCGCGCGATGCGAGTCCTCGCGCATTGCGCGCCCCTTGGGCCGAACGCGTGGCGTAAGGCCAAGTGAGGCCAAGGGATCGCCGCGCGATGCGAGTCCTCGCGCATTGCGCGCCCCCCTTGGGCCGAACGCGTGGCGTAAGGCAAAGTAGTCAGCTGATCACGACGAGCACTTGGCTTTGTTCTTCGCGTCCTTTTTGAGGACCGCGTCGAGATCGCCGGCCTGCTTGATCACGTTCGACTTGGAATACTTCGACTTCAAAATGCCCAGGTACGTGCGCGACTCGGTGCAGTTCTTGAGCTGCTGAGCGGCGAGCGCAGCGAAGTACATGCCGTCGTCGGCGAGATCGCTGTCCGCGTACTTCTCGACGAGCTGCTGGTAGGCACCGATTGCCTTGTCCCAGTCCTTGAGGTTCGTGTAGGCCTGACCGCGGAAGTACTGCGCGTCGTCGGCGCGCGCGTTAGTCGGGTACGACGTCACGAGGCGCTTGTAGATGTCGAGCGCATCGTTATAGCGGCCCGCATCGAACGCCTGCGTGCCGAGCTTCCACAGATCGTCGGGGCCACTGTTCGCGCTCGGCTTGCCGCTCTCGAGCTGAGCGAGGCGTTGCTCGAGCCCATCGGTGCGTGCGTCGTTGTCCTTGCGGTACTTGTCGAACGCGATCTTGAGCTCGTTGACGTTGTTGTTGACCGCCGTCACGAGGCCGTTCGCCTGACGAATGTCCGAGCGCAGCGAATCGACATCGGCGCCGAGGTCTGCGCTGTTGCGCTTGAGGACCTTCGTCGCCTCGTCGAGCACGGTCTGCAGCTCCTTGATCTTCGACTCGAGGCTTTGCTCCTTGGTGTCGAGCCGGCCCTGCAGAGACGTGATGTCCTTGCGCATGCCCTCGCCCTCACTCTTCGTGGTCGCCCAGAAGCAACCCGTAAGCGAGCCTG
Organism: Kofleriaceae bacterium; assembly: GCA_043786265.1. GTDB lineage: Bacteria > Myxococcota_A > Polyangia > Haliangiales > Haliangiaceae > JABFXX01. The sequence goes on from JAYVWH010000201.1 coordinate 4,255, forward strand.
TGAGTGCGAGCGACAGTGCGAGCTTCAGCGCCATTTGAACTCCACGCGGCGATCTTTGTCGTCGCCGTTGCCGGTCGATTCGGTCTCGCCCTTGGGCACGACCTGCATCTTCGCGGGGTCACCGCCAAGACGCGCGAGATAGTCGGCGACCGACTGCGCGCGGCGCTCTGAGAGCGCGATGTTGTATTCCTCGGTGCCCGACGAATCGGTGTGACCGGAGAGCATCACGCCCTGCGTCTTGTTCTTCGTCATGCAGGCGTAGTTGCCGTCGAGCCGGTCTCGTTCGCTCGCCTGGATCGACGAATCGTCGAAGCCGAAGTACACGGTCTGAAGCGTGCAGCCGGCGTCGATGTTCGAGCTCTGACCGACCTTGCGGCACATGCCTTGGAGGCAGTCCTCGTCGTCGGCGCACTCGTCATCCTTGGCGCAGGCCTTCGGGCGCTTGCACATGCCCGCCTCGCACGCGCCACCGGGACCGCATTCCCCGTCGGCTGCACACGGCTTGCACGAGCCCGCCTGGCACACCTGACCGAGCGCGCACTGATCATCGCGTGTGCACTGCGCCTTCGCGACGCATGCGTTCGCGCTGCACTTCTTACCCTTGGGGCACTGAGCGTCGTCTTTGCACTGGACGCATTTGTTAGCGTCGCAGACGAGGCCGTTTTTGCAGTCCTTGTCGCCTTTGCAGCCGGGCTTCTTCGGCTTGTCGCCACACGCGCCGAGGAACGCCAGCACCACGGCGAGCGCGAAAAGGACTCTGCCCATGGCGTGAAACCTAAATGGACGCAGCACGTTAGTCAATTACACTGCGCACCGCCCTTCGGCGGCGCTACGCACCCCGGCACAGCCGGGCCTTGCAATTAGACTGCGCACCGCCCTTCGGCGGTGGTGCGCACCCCGGCAAGCCGGGGTTTTCATCTGCTAGGGTCCTACGCGTGGCGCGCAGCACGATTCTCGTCATCGATGACGAGCCCAACATCCTGACGACTGTCCGGAGGTCCCTCGAGCTGGAGGGCTATACCGTCGAGGTCGCAGGGAGTGGCGCCGCGGGCCTGGCAAAGCTGGTCGAGCATGACATCGACATGGTCCTGCTCGACGTCATGATGCCCGGGGAGACCGGCCTCGAGGTTCTGCCGAAGCTGCGCCTGGCCAAGCCCGAGACCATCGTTGTCATGATGTCTGGAAACGCCACGATAGATACGGCTGTCCAGGCGACCAAGGGCGGCGCCCACGACTTCATCGAGAAGCCGCTGTCGGGCGACAAGCTCCTGATCACGGTCCAGAACGCACTGTCGTTCGCGCGCATGCAGAGCGAGCACCAGCGTGTGCGCGGCCGGGTGCGTGCGGACTTCGCGATGGTCGGTAAGGGCGCCGCGATGCGCGTCATCTTCGACAAGGTGTCCAAGACCGCTCCGACGACCGGGCGCGTGCTGATCACCGGCGAGAACGGGACCGGCAAGGAGCTGGTCGCGCGCGCGATCCACGATCACTCGAAGCGGGCCGAGGGTGCATTCGTCAAGCTCAACTGCGCGGCGATCCCGTCCGAGCTGATCGAGAGCGAGCTGTTCGGCCACGAGAAGGGCGCGTTCACCGGCGCCACGCAGCAACGCCGCGGCAAGTTCGAGCTCGCCGACGGCGGCACGCTGTTTCTCGACGAGATCGGCGACATGACGCTCAACGCGCAGGCCAAGGTCCTCCGCGTGCTCCAGGAGAACGAGCTCGAGCGCGTCGGTGGCGGCGAGACAATCAAGGTCGATGTCCGCGTCGTCGCAGCGACCAACAAGGATCTCCAGAAGGAGATCGCCGAGGGCAGGTTCCGCGAGGACCTGTTTTACCGGCTCGCAGTCGTTCCGATCGAGCTGCCGCCACTTCGCGCACGCCGCGAAGACATCCCGCAGCTCGTCGAGCACTTCCTCGAGCAGGTGTGTGCCGACAACATGCGCCGGCTCAAGAAGGTCGCATCGGCTGCGATGACGCTGATCATGCAGCACGAATGGCCGGGCAACGTGCGCGAGCTCAAGAACGTCGTCGAGCGTCTGGCGATCCTGACCGGGGACGCCGAGATCATCACCGACGCGGATGTCGGCGATGCGCTGCCGCGCGTGAAGGCAGTCAAGAGCGAGTTCGTGCGCGGGACTCCGTTCAAGGACCTGGTCGCGGCCGCCGAGCGCGACATCATCATCGCGGCGCTCGACGCCAACGATCATCACGTGTCGAACACGGCACGGGAGCTCCAGCTCGAGCGCAGCCACCTCTACAAGAAGATGCGCGCGCTTGGCGTAGATCCCCGCGAGCCGGAGTAAATCCGGCTCGCTCTATTCCGGCCCAGAGAACCCGAGTAGCTCAGTTATACGTGTACGTGCGCGGATTGCGCGCGATTGCGCGTGGCAGCGCCGGGCGCATCGCCCTGTGCTCGGCGACCGTGAGCGCGGTTGTCAGTCCGATGGCGCATACGGTGGCCGCCATCGCGAACCAGAATGCAAAACGAATACTCGAGCTGGCGACACTCGCCGATGGATCGAGGGTGAGAGCGACGGCCGCGGCGGAACCGATTCCACCGAGCAGCGGGCCGCGATAGCGAGAGAGATAGCGTGCTGCGAGCGACCAGGATTCGTTCACGCTTCGATGCTCTCGGATCACGAGCGACGGCGCAAGCTGGAAGAATTCTCAGAAGGTGCAGGCCGAGACCGTCGCGTCGACGGTCGTGCAAGTTCCGCCCGTCGGGCACGACGGTGGCGAGCACACGTAGTAGCAACGCTGCACGGCGTCGGTTCCCATCGCACATGCGAGACCCTGGCCACAGTCCGGCGAACCGGGCGCGCTGGCCCCGCAGGTGGCGCCGTGAATGCCGCGTGCGTCGTCGTAGATCGGTGTGAACACGCGCGCACGCACGGCGGTGCCCGCGCGGTCGGGTGCTTCACCACTGGAGTCGTTCCAGGCGGCGACGAACGAATCACCGAGCGCGATGACGGACGGATTGATCTGCTCGCTCGCCGTCGACGTCGGGATGATGAACGGCTCGCCCACCGCAGCGCCGGTCGGGCGCAGGACGCGGCCGAACACATCGCAGAGGCCCGCACCGGCCTCGCACACATGCCAGACGACGATCAGCGCATTGTCCCGGCGCTGGGCGATCGAGAAGCCCTTCACCGATGCGAAGTCGGAGCGGCTGGCGTCGGTGATCAGGATCGGCTGCCCCATCAGGACGCCGGTGATGCTCGTGGGATAGAGCTCGATCTTGCCGGGACCATCCGTCGCGGGTGCGCGCGAAGCCCAGCGCGCGGCGATCGCGAAGCCGTCCTTCCAGGGCGACACGCGTACGTGCTCGATCGACTGCGCGGTGTTCGCGACGATCAGGCGCGTCTCGGTGCCGAGCACGCCAGCGAGCGTCGCGGTACGAACCCAGAGGTTGTCGTCGACGACCCACGAGTACAGGATGGTGCCGTTGTTCGCGGCGACGTGTGCGCGCGACGCGCCGAACGAGCCCGTCATGGCCGACAGCGTCTGGACCGGCCCGAGGAGCGTGCAATCGGGTTTCACGATCGCGGCACGCGTGACGTAGGTTGTTTGGAACACCTGCCATGTCACGGCGAAGTTGCCGTTCATCAGGCCGGTCGCGCTGACGACGTCTGCGGCGTCGCTCGAGATCGTGAGCTGGTTGGCGGGCGAGGCGCCCATCTCGTTGATCGCGCGACACGCGACACCGCGCACGCCGCCGGTCGACTCCGTGAAGTCCCAGAAGGCGAGCGTGGTGAGGCCGGTCGACGCGACAGCAGGCATCGCACCGGTCGTGGTCGTGGCCGTCGACAGCGAGAACTGGATATCGCCAGCGGCGAGCTGCGAGAACACCGGCAGACCTGTCGCGTCGAACCGGCGGCCGTAGATCTCGCAGTTCGACGTGCTCGACGCGCACTCGTCGCGGAACGACGCAATCCACTGACCGTTGGAGATGCCCGCAAGTTGGAAGCCCACCGCCTCGTAGTCCGTCGTCAAGAACTGGTCGTTCGCGAACTCGCTGTTGACGACGAAGTCGGCACTGTCGAGCGTGACCATCGCGGTCATCTCGTCGAGGTTGGTGGTCCCCGATCCGCGTCCGACGAGGGTCCCTGCCGAATCGAGCGCATCAATGGTGATGCCGAGCGCGCCCGAGCGACCGGGGGCGCTGAGCGTGAACGTGAGCGGCAGTGTCTTGCCGTTCATGCTCAGGTCGTCGGTGCGCATCGAACCCGCGTTTGACAGCGTGACCTTGAGGCTGGTCGCGTCGTGCACCGCGGGCCGCTTGTCGACGGTGATGGTCAGGTAGGTGTCGTCGCCACTACACGCGGACACGACCAGCAGAGGAATGATCAGCCTGCGCATCACTTCCCGAAGACGATGTTGCCGAGGTCGGACATGGGTGGACCACTGCCGTTGTTCGTTGCGGCATAGATTCCGATTGAACCACCGACGACGACCGCAGTTACACCAGTCCAGAACCACCACTTCTTGTAGACGGGCTTTGAATCTTGCTCCGGCTTCCTGCGGACGAACTTCTCGCCCTCACCGCGTGCCTTCTGATCTTCAAGGTCCTCGATCAGGCGCTCGACAGAGTCCTTGTTCTCGGCCTCGGGCTCGAGCTTGAGATACTTCTTGAAGCTGAAGATCGCTTGGTCGAGATCGCCGAGGTTTCGATAGCACTGACCGATGTTGTAGAGAAACGCCGGCAGCGGCTTGGCATCGAATGCGGTTTGATACTCCTCGAGGGCGTCGTCAAACTTCCCGAGCGCGAA
>JAYVWH010000202.1:0-5943 GCA_043786265.1 Kofleriaceae bacterium
GCCCTGCGATCAACTCCGCGCTGCCCCACGGCCGCGCTGCGCGGACCGGCAAAGCCGGCCCTTGCGATCACATGAAGCCGGCTTTGCGGCGCTCGACGATGAACTCGATCACCACCGTGCGCACATCCTCGCGGAACTTCACCAGGCCGGCCGCGATCTCGCGCAGCGCGGTCACGGCGGGCTTGTTGTCGCAATCGACGCCGGGCGTCGCGCCTCGCGAGAGCTGCCGGGCCCGTTCCGCGGCCAGGACGACCAATGCGAAGCGGTTGGGAATTTTATCCAAGCAATCTTCGACGGTAACTCGGGCCATAAGGAGCCGCGGAACTTACTCGATGGCCACGGCAAGTCAAGGACCGTGCTTGCCAGACGTTGGGCTACCAACTACCCTCACAAGGCGCCCAGGGCCGTACCGGCAAGTACGGCCCGATTCCAGTGGGTGCCCCTTAACTTATGACGGTTCGCCCGGTTCAAGCCGCTACCCGCGGTCCTGTTCGCATCGATCTCGATTGGGATGCCCTCGAGATTGCGGTCGAACGCAATTCCCCTGACACCGACAGCTACCTCGATCTGTCGACCGGGCGGGTCATCACGATCACGTCGGGCGACCCCGAAGCGGTGATCAACCGCCAGCAGGTGTCCGAAAACATCCGCAACTACCTCCGGGTAGAGCCGGCATCGTCCCGCGAGCAGTATCGCTGGATGGAGAAGTTCGTCGGCTCGGTGACCGACGAGCCGTTGCGCGAGCGCCTGGTCATCTCGATCGATGGCAAGGGCGCGTTCCGCCGGTTCAAGGACGTGCTGGTCGCCTACCCTGCCGAGCGCGAGCGCTGGTTCTCGTACCGCGCCGAGCTCCTCCACTGGCACATCCAGCAGTGGCTCGAGCAACACGACATCCACCCCACGAACGAGCCGCCATGGGGCAAGGTCGAAGCGCCGAGCGAGCTCCCTGCAGTCGGACGCCCCGTCGTCCACGGCACCGAGGCACCGGGCGAGGCGCTGCGTCGCCAGGCGCGCGACCTGATCGAGACGATCCCCGCCATCGAGCTGCCGACCGCGCTCGCATTCCTCGACTTCCTCAAGCAGCGCAGCGCGGAGGCCTTCGTCCGTGATCCGGACGCCAACGACGTTGCACGCGACGCCGACAAGTGAGGGCAAGGGATCGCCACGCGTCGCGAGTCCGCGAGCGACGCGCGCCCCTTGGCCCGAACGCGTCCCTTGTGGACAAGTCGTGAGCCCGGTCGTCGACCCGCCCGATGCGATCGAGCAGCTCTCGATACGGCTTGTCCAGGATGCGCCCGATCTCGATCCGGCGATCGTCGACGAGCTATGCGCGGCGTTGCAGACGATCGGTTCGCCGCTCGCGCTGACTATTGCGCGCATCGTCGAGCTCGTCGGCGAGCAGCTGATCGATCCGGCGATCTCGCTGCCCGCAATCGCGGAGGCGTGCGCGACGTGCGCCGCGGGCGTGCGCGGAACCGTCGACGAACGCGTGCTCGAGGCCGCGCGCTACCAGATCGATACATTGACGCCGCTGCCGGACAAGCCACCACGCGTTGCCGCGCCCGACGTGCACGTGATCGATCTCGTTCGCCGCCATCCGCGCTGATCCCGCAGTATCAGGTCGACACGCTCAGGCCGATGCCCGGCCAGCCGCGGCCGCCCGATCAACCGCGGCCGTGCGCGGTGACTTGCGAGCCATGCACGTGCGACGCGCCGTGCACGTGCTCGCGACCTACGCGCCGAGCACGTGCACCAGCACCAGCACCAGCACGACGACGGGAGACGAGGACGAGGACGAACACGACCTCCGCTCGGACTCCAACTAACCGCGAACGGCGACGACGAACTTGAGGTAGTTCCCCTCGGGGAATCCAGGCACCGTCGGGAAGTCGGGCGGGAGCGGCCTGCGATCGATGATCTGCAGCCGCGTTCCGGCGCCCATCGCACCATCGGCGAGCGCCCGCTCGAACTCGTCGCTCGTCATCTTGTGAGTCGACGAGGCGGCAATCAGCAGGCCGCCCGGCGCGGTGACATCGAGCGCCGCGGTGATCAGCTCGCTGTAGTCGCGCATCGCGGACCACGGCTTGCCGCCGCGGGCCGCAGCCGACGCGAACGCCGGCGGATCGACGACGACCAGATCGAATGTACGAGCGCGCTCGACGAACCGCGCGAGCACCTTGAACACGTCGCCGACGATGTGCTCGGGCTTCTCCGGATCGAACCCCGATGCGCTGAAGTTGCGGCGCGCACGCGCGTGCGCCTTCGCCGCGACATCGATCGCGCAGACTTCCACCGCACCACCAGCCTGCGCATAGACAGAGATCGCGCCGGTGTACGAGAACAGATTCAGCACGCGACGCCCCGCGGCCCAGTGGCGCACGGCGCGGCGGCCTTCGCGGAGATCCGCGAACAGTCCGGTCGACAGCGGCGCTGTGACATCGACGACGAAGGTCAGATCACTCTCCTTGACCTCGATCTCGACCGGCGCAGCGCTGCCACGCACGAGGTCCGCGCCGGCCTGGCGAGGTGCCTCACCGCCGAGCGAGCGATAGCGGCGCTGCTCGTAGATCGCCTTGGGCGCGAGCTCATCGACCAGTGCGTCGTAGAGATCGTTTTTCAAATTTGCTACGGCCGCCGAGTAGAGCTGCGTGACGATGTAGTCGGCGTAGCGCTCCACCACGATGCCCGGCAGTCCGTCGGACTCGCCATTGATCAGGCGCATGCTGCCGAGCTTGTCGAAGTCGAGCACGCGCTTGCGCAGCGCGACCGCGGCCTTCACGCGCTCGCGCACGAGCCTGCCGTCGATCGCAACGTCCGGATTCCGGACGAACACGCGCACTGCGATCGCGCTGTCGGCATCGTAGAGGCCGCGCCCGACGAACTCTCCGTCGGGGTCGATGAGATCGATCACCGTGCCGGGTTCAGGGGTGATCGGACGTGGGCCGAGCGCCTCGCGGTAGAGCCACGGGTGACCGGCGCGGATGCGGGCCGCGACGTCGCCGGGCAGGCGGACGGTATTCTTTCGAACGATCGGTGCCCCGCGAGCGGCCGAACCTTGACGACGTATAGATCTGCGGGGTTGAGCCATAAATGTTTCGGTAGACAGACCTCCTACCCCACGAGTAATGTCCGCCGCAACAAGCGACCGTATGAACGCCCCTCGACCACTAGCAACGCTCGAACCGGTTCGATTCGGCGAGTTTCTCCTCCTCCGCAACCTCATCTCGGACGAGCAGTGGCTTGCCGCACTCGCCGAGCACTGGAGCGCATCCGGGTCGTCCCGCCGCCCGATCGGCAACACGATCGTCGCCCGCGGCTTCCTGGCCCCGGAGATTGTCGAGCGCGAAGCTCGCGCGTTTCACGACGACATCGACGTCGTCGAGGTCACCCCGCGCTCCGAGCGCGTGACCGCCCCGATTCCTTTCGCTCGCGCCTAAGTTTTCGCACTCATCGATCTAGCCGATTCCGCGTGATGGGCGCGGGATCACACGCTAAGCTCACGCCCCGTCTAACCGGAGTCCCATGATGGCAGTCGATTCGAAGCAGGGTGGCACCACGAACGCACCGGGTACTCCCGGACCCGGCCCGGCCGCGACTCTCGCAGGCATGCCGGCCGTCCAGGGCAATGGCGCGTTCAAGCGGAAGCGCCCGTCATCCCTGATGGCGCAAGCGAGCGCGCTGCCCTCGGTGGAAAACTCGCTCGACGAGTTCATCGCCAAGGCGAACGAGACGCTGGTCGATCCGTCGACGTTCAACGCCGACCTGACCCGCCGGGACGAGGACGACAAGCGCAAAGAGCACGATGCGCTGCGCTGGAAGGCGACCGAGCAGCAGATGCGCGAGTCGCAGGCGCGTGAGGATTCGCTCCGCCGCCAGCTCGACGGCCTGCAGGGCAAGCTCGCCGAGGCCGAGGCACGCGCCGCGGTCGCCGGTAGCGGCGGCTCGCAGGACGGCATCATCGCCGACCTCAAGCTCCGCCTTACGATGGCGGACGACAAGATCTCCACGTCCGAGCAGAAGCTCCGGCTGACCGAGGCCAAGGTTGGCAAGCTCGAGGCCGAGGTGCTGTCGGCAAAGTCGACGGCCGCGACGGCCGCTGCAGCGCCCGCCGCTCGTGACTCGCTCGCCGGGATCGGCGACGAGGAAGCCGAAGCGCGCGTCCGCGTCGCCGAGGCGAAGGCCACAAAGGCGATCGCGATCGCGCGCGCCGCGTCCGCCGGTCTCACCGTTTCGCAGGCCGACATCGCCGCGATCGAGAGCGGCATCGGCCTCGCCACCAATGACTTCGGTCCGAAGAAGACGCCGTGGGGTGGCATCATCGCCGCTGCCGTCGTCAGCGCCACGATCGCCTTCACCGTTGCGTTCGTGATCTTCAACAAGAAGGAAACGGCGAAGCCCGCTGCCTCGTCGCAGCCGGCGGCGCAGGTCCAGCCCGCTGCAGCGCCGGCCGTTGCGCCGGCCAAGCCGACTGCCACGCCGATCGAGGAGCCCAAGGCCGCAGCCGCTGCGGAGGAGCCCGCCGCCAAGGCCGAGGAGCCCGGAGCCAAGGCCGAGGTCCCCGTGGCCAAGACCGCCGCGCCCGCTGCCAAGGCCGAGGTCCCGGAGCCGGCGCCCAAGACCAAGCAGACGGTTTCCGCAGCGAAGGCCGAGAAGGCCGCTGCCGCCAAGGAAGCCGCCAAGGAAGCCGCTGCAGCGAAGGCCGAGAAGGCCGCTGCCGCCAAGGCCGCTGCCAAGGACGCTGCTGCCGCGAAGGCCGCGAAGAAGGCGACTGCCAAGAAGGCACCGGCCAACGACGGCATCGCGGACCCGTTCGGCGACTCGCCGGCGCCCGCCAAGAAGGCGCCCAAGGCCGCACCGAAGAAGTCGGGCGACTCCGGCATCGTCGACCCGTTCTAACGCTTCACGCCCACGTGAATCGCAGGCCCGCCTTCCGTGCGGGCCTGTCGTCGTTTCGGCGTCCCCCGAACGCCCGTTCACCGTCGGCAGCTATGCATTTGGAGTGCATGCGGTAACGGCCGATCTTCATCGTTGCATCAGGGGGGACCCTGCGTTATTGACCCATCCGCTACACGCGTCTTACAGCGCGTGGGGGGTCTGTCGTGAAGCGCATCATCCACATCGTACTTGCCATCGTGCTCGTCGGCATTGCAGCGCCGGCACGCACCGCCCTCGCGGACGACACCGCGCCGACCAAAGAACAGATCGAGCAAGCCAAGAAGGCGTTCGGCGAGGGCAAGGCCTTCTTCGACGAAGGCAAGCTCCCTGAAGCGATCGAGAAGTTCAAGGAGAGCTACCGGCTCTCGCGGAACCCAGTGTTGCTCTACAACATCGGCCACACGCTCGACCAGGCGGGCGACAAGCAGAAGGCGCTGTTCTACTTCCGCAAGTTCCTCGCGGATGCGCCCAAGGACGCCAAGCAGCGCAAAGAAGTCTCCAAGCGCGTCGACGAGATCGAGAAGGAAAACTTCGAGGCCGAGCTCAACGGTACGGCCCCGACGTCGACCGGTGGCAACACGACCGCGACGCCGACGAAGCAGCCCGAAGAGACCAGGCCTCCCGTCAAGGTGAAGCCGGCCGGCACGTACACCGCCGCCGACTTCCAGCACCAGATGGTCGAGGGCGCACCGCCGGGCAAGCCGCTCGACGTCACCGCGTTCGTTCCCGAGGACTCGGGCTGGACCGTGACGCTGTTCTACCGTGGTGCGGGCGACACCAAGTTCTACACGAAGCCGATGAAGTGGCGGTACAAGGAGCTCGTCGGGCGCATCCCGGGCCCCAAGATGGGTGGGCAGTCGATCCAGTACTACGTCGAGGTCAAGGACGAGACGAATACGGTCGTCACGCGCGCAGGTAAGGCGACGAGCCCCAACCTCGTCGGCATCGAGCTCACGGCACCACCCCGGTTCTATCCCGACTTCACCGATGAGGGGACGGCGGTCGCCG
>JAYVWH010000203.1:0-2314 GCA_043786265.1 Kofleriaceae bacterium
ATCATCAACATCAAGGACCTGTTCGGTATCTCGAGCGTGCGCGAAGCCAAGGTCGTCGATATGGTCGTCGAGCTCCACGAGTGGGATGCCGACGTCGAGTACGACCGCCTCGGGTTCGACGAGCACACCGAGAAGCTCCTCGACGTCAGCGTGACCAAGCTGCGCCTGCCGGTGCGTCCGGGCCGCAACATCGCGACGCTGATCGAGGTCGCCGCGCGCAATCACCTTCTCAAGGCGCAGGGCACTCACTCCGCTCGCGCGTTCCGCGACAAGCTGCACCGCGCGATGAACGACGACGCCGATGGCAGGGACGCGGTCGAGTAGGCGATGCAGATCGTGATCGTTACCGGACTGTCGGGCGCTGGGAAGAGCACCGCGCTGCGCGCGCTCGAGGACATCGAGTTCACGTGCGTCGACAACATTCCGGTACCGCTCGTCGCCCAGATGGTCGACCATCTCGCGCACGAGGGTGATCGCGACAAGCTGGCGATCGCGATCGATGCGCGCCAGCGCCGGAACTTGTCGCACTGGCACACGGCGATCACGAAGCTTCGTGGCGCCGGTCACCGCCTCGAGGTCATGTTCCTCGACGCGAGCGACGAGGTGCTGCTCCGCCGGTTCTCCGAGACCCGCAGGCGACATCCGCTGTCGGGCGATGACCTGATCGAGGGGGTGCGGCGCGATCGCGAGGTAATGACCGAGCTTCGCCACGGCGCGGCGGTCGTCGACACCTCGAACATGAACATGCACCAGCTCAAGGCGATCATCCAGGATCGCTACGGCGGCACCGGTAAGCTCGCCGTGACGTTCGTGTCATTCGGGTTCAAGCACGGGCTGCCGCTCGACTTCAACCTGGTGTTCGACGTGCGGTTCTTGCCAAACCCGTACTTCGAGCCTGCGCTCACACATCTCGACGGGCGCGACCCCGGCGTTGCCAAGTTCGTCTTCGGTCCAGATGGCAGCGAGCTCGTGCGGCAGGTTGAGAGCCTGCTGCGGTTCGCGCTGCCGCAGTTCCAGAAAGAGGGCAAGTTGTACGTGACCGTGTGCGTCGGCTGTACGGGTGGAAGGCACCGGTCGGTGGCTGTCATCGAGGAGCTGCGCAAGCGGCTCGGCGGTGAGTGGGACATTCTCGTGCGTCACCGTGACGTCGATCGGGGGGAATGATGGCGGAGTCAGCCGAGAAGACACTGAAGATCCAGAACAAGCTCGGGCTGCACGCGCGCGCGGCGACGAAGCTCGTCCAGCTCGCGACGAAGTTCCCGTGCGACTTCACCGTCACCAAAGACGGTCACGAGGTCAACGGCAAGAGCATCATGGGCGTGCTCATGCTCGTCGCGAGCCAGGGCAGCACGGTCACGCTGAAGGCAAAGGGCGATAAGGCACAAGAAGCGGTCACCGCGATCGCCGCGTTGATCGACGACAAGTTCGGCGAGGGCCAGTAGCAGCGTGAGCGAGCCGCGGCCGGAAATCCGCAAGACCGGACTCGGCGTCTCCGCCGGGATCGCGTTTGGGCGCGCGTACCTGATCGGCCGCGACACGCTCAAGGCGCCGCGCCATCACATCGAGGCTGACGACGTCGACGCCGAGATCGCGCGTCTGTACAAGGCGATCGCGGCGAGCGACAAGCAGCTCGCGAAGATCAAGGAGAAGCTCGCCTCGGAGAACGAGAGCGACTACCACATCATCACGGCGCACCAGATGATGCTCCACGACGAGCACCTGGTCGGCGCCGCGGTCGAGTACATCCGCGACGAGAAGATCAACGCGGAGTGGGCGCTGCGCCGAGCGGTCGATGACATCCGCAGCGTGTTCGACAGCATCGAGGATCCGTACCTGCGCGAGCGGCGCAGCGACGTCGAGTTCGTGTTCGAGCGCGTGTTGCGCAACTTACTCGGACGCGACACGGGCCCGCTGTCTCCGCCGCCCGATGCGATCGTCGTCGCGTACGACCTGTCGCCGGCCGACACGGCCACGCTCCACAAGGCGGCCGTTGCTGGGTTGCTCACCGATGCCGGTGGCAAGACGAGTCACACGGCGATCATCGCGCGTGCGCACGAGATCCCTGCGGTCGTTGGCCTCGAGAACATCACCGAGCTGATCGAGACCGATGACCTGCTGCTGCTCGACGGTGGCACCGGCACGGTGATCATCAATCCATCGGCGGCAACCGTCGCTCAGTTCCGTGACGAGCAGCGCCGCCAGGTCGCAGATGGCGCGCGGTTTACGGCGCTGCGCGATCTCCCGGCGCGTACTCGCGACGACGTCGATGTGCAGTTGCTCGCGAACATCGACGGTCCCGAAGAGATCGACGATG
>JAYVWH010000204.1:0-5306 GCA_043786265.1 Kofleriaceae bacterium
CTTCGCCGACATCGAGAGCCAGACCGTCCATTACTTCCTCGAGGTCGCCAAGCTCAAGGTCGCTCGCGATCCGGAGCTGCTCACGTTCCTCACGATGTGGAACTACGAGGAGTATTTCCACAGCTACGCGCTGACCCGGCTGATGGAGGAATGCGGCGTTCGCGTTCCAACCGCCACCGAGCGCGCGACTGCGATCCGCGCCAACGCGCGGTTCAAGGCGAAGTTCGAGGACTTCGCGCAAGGCGCGATCGCGGTGGCGCTGCCGAAGACGTTCATCGCGCTGTGGATGTTCTGGGGCGCTCTGCAGGAGTGCCTGACGATGCAGGCCTACGAAGAGGTCATCCGTCAGACCGAGAACCCGGTGCTCGCCGAGATGTTCAGGCGCATCGCGAAGCAGGAGCGCCGGCACTTTGCCTACTACTTCAATGCGGCGCGCGATCGCCTCGAAGGCGACCGGGCCGCGCAGAAGTTCTGCCGCTTCATCGCGAAGCACTTCTACGGACCGGTCGGTAGCGGCGTGAAGACCGATGCCGAGAGCGCCGAGCTCGTCGCGCGGTTGTTCCCCAACGATAAAGTCCTCGAGGTCATGAGCTACATCGAGAAGCGCATGGCGCAGCTGCCCGGCATGGCGGGCCTCGATGCGTGCACGCGCTGGGCTGCCAAGATCCAGCCGATGCTGCCGCAGGATCTTCGCGCCACGTCGTCCGCGCTGCGCGCTGCTGCGTAGGTCCGCTAAAACGCGTAGCCGACGCGGAAGTATGCGTTGCCATCGGTCTGCGTGTCGCCGGTCATGTGCTTCGCCATGCCGAACGCCATGGCGACGTTGAGACCCGAGTCGAACGTCCACTGCCATCCGAACAAGAGCTCGGGGCCGACCCACGAGGACGACTGGTCCATCGTCTGGTAGCTGGAGGTGCTGTCGTAGGCCGCGGCGCCGTAGGTGTCGTGGCTCGTGTCGGTCCGCATGATCAATCCGCCCTCGAGATACGGACCGGAGAACGTGCGGCGGAAGTAGAGCGGCAGCGTCGCCGTGATCTGGTAGCCCTGGACGCCGCCGTCGGCGATGTCCCAGCCGGTGACCGCGACGCTCGCGGCGAGATTGGCGCCGAGCGCGTGGCTGACGGCGAGGTCGTAGTAGCCGACGAACGGGCCAAACGGGTTCGCGCTGATGTTGGTCTTCTTGAACTTGTAGAGGTAGTCGCCGCGCTCGCCGACCTTCACGGCCTGACCGTTGATGTGCGAGACGTTGCTCCAGTCCTCGTTCTGCGGTCCCGCTGCGGCGTACTGCTGCTGCTGAATGGGCGCGGGCGGCGGGGTCTCGGCGGCGCCGGGCGCCTGGCTCGGAGCGCCTTGGTTCACGACGATCGGCGCATTCGGCGTCACGACGACCAGCGTGTCCGCCTGGGTCGTGACCGTGTCGGCCGATGCCGCGGTGGCAAGCAGGGGGAGGGCAAGGAGGGCGACGGTGACGGCCGACTTCATCATGCTTGTCCCTTAGAGCACCTGGGATGCCAGGTCTACGACGGGCGCTAACCTAGCGTGGTGCCTTGAGATCGGGTGATCAGGGACGATCGCGTCGGGCCGGCAGTTTGGCCAGAATGCTCGAAGTCTGACATCGGCGTCAGGGTTCGCACGATCACAGGGCGAAGCCGACGCGCAGGTAGCTCAGGGGGACCGCGATCGAGGCGAGCGTGCCGTCGGTGGCGAAGTGCTTCGCCACACCGACCGCGGCGGCCCGGGTCAGGCCCGATGCGAAGGTCCATTGCCAGCCGACATAGACCTGCGGCTCGATCGATTGCTCGTACTGCGGGATCGGCGTGTAGAGACGGGCGCCATAACCGCCGAGGCCTTCGGTGCCCGTGGTGCCGCCGAGCGAACCGAGGCCGCCGATCGCTGCATAGCTGACCAGGCGTTCGGCGAGCGCGAGGCCGGGTTCGACGTACGGACCGTGGAGGGCTCGATCGAGGAAGACGGGGACGCCGAAGGCCGCGCGCCAATGCTCGCTCGATGACGGCGTGGTGCTGACGTCGGTGATCTGCATGTCTGCGCGCAGCGCCACGTGCGACGAGACGGCGTAGGTCGTCGACAGCGCGTAGCGGCCGGCGAACAAGCCGATCGGATCGGTCGCCACGGCGAGCCGGGGTCGTTTCGCGACGGTGTCGCGGACGGTGTCGTCGACAGTGTCGTCGGCGGTGGCGAGCGAGGACAGCGAGCACAGGGCGAAGGCAGCGGCGAGGCCGCGGGTGTGAAAGCGCATGTGTCCTCGCTGCAAGAGCAGCGTTGGTGCCAGCGCGACCTGCGCGAGAATTCGAGCACCTACGCGGCTGTTGGCGCGGTGACGGCCAGTCCGGCGCGGTGCGCGGGGCGGGCGCGTGTCAGCGCGACATTTCGAACTGTAAAGGTCAGCGCGGCAAAGCTCAGCGCAAGACGGTGAGGGTGCGCATCGTGCCGCGGGTCACGCCGAACTGCTCGTGAACGGCGGCCGCGCGGACGGCGGCGGCGGGATCGATCGTCCCGGCAACGAGTGCCGAATAGGCAGAGAACAGGCGCTGGGTCTCCTCGGCGGTCTCGCGCACGAGCTCGAGGCGGAACCTGCGGACGCGGCGTGCGAGCAGCTCGGGGACGAGGCTCGCCGCACTCTGGGCCTGTGCATTGAACACGGTGTTGCGGCAGCCAACATCGACGATGACGGGATGGACGAGGCCGACGCGATCGCGCAGCGCGACCTGATGCTGTTCACACGGCCGGCCGCAGGTCTTGTAGTCCTTGCCAGTCGAGAGGAGGTGGGCGTAGACGCAGTGCTCCGTGTGAAAGGTCGGGATGTGGTGATGCACGGTGATCGCCACGCGGCCCGCGGGCGCGACGTCGAGCAGCGCGAGCAGCTGATCGCGATCGAGGTCGTGCGCGGCGGTGAGTGTCTCGAGGCCGTGGCCAAGTACCCAGCCAGCGGTGATCGAGTTGGTGACGTTGAGCGAGAAGTCACCGTGAAGTGTCGGGCGTTCGCTGGCGGGCAGCGCCTTGAAGTAGGCGAGCGAGCCCCAGCTGCGAACGAGGACGGCGTCGGGCGCGAGCCGCGCGAGGTGAGCGTCGATCTTGTCCTCACCAGGCTTCTGGACTCGGACGGTGGCGACGGTGACGCGTGCACCACGAGACTTCGCGCGGTCGACGGCCTTCGCGAGGCCGACCAGCTCCATCCAGTCGAGCTCGACATCACGCGCACCGGCGGCGAGCACGGCGTCGAGCTGCTCGTCGTTCCGGCACAGCGGAACGATCAGTGGCGCGGCGGATGGGAGTGCGCCGACGGTGGAGACGCTCGCGCGGACATCCTCGATCACGGAGGCGGACGGGACGTCGCGTTCGACCGCATCGAGCGCGACTTCGAGGTCGGCGACGAGTGCCCTGCGTAGCTCCTTGAGCTC
This sequence comes from Kofleriaceae bacterium, assembly GCA_043786265.1. Taxonomy (GTDB): domain Bacteria; phylum Myxococcota_A; class Polyangia; order Haliangiales; family Haliangiaceae; genus JABFXX01. The sequence goes on from JAYVWH010000204.1 coordinate 3,420, forward strand.
GGAGACCGGAAGATGAAGGCCCGGCGCGAGCGCGGTGGTGTCCAGGGTGCCGAGGTGAAACGGCGTCCCGCCGAAGCCGCCGAGCTTGTCGGCGATCAGCTCGCGCGTGATGCCGGCGTTGCGCGCGAGTGCGAGGACCGAGGTCGTGCGCTTCTCGATGCCGCGCGCACGCACCACGAGCGGGTCACCTGCCGCACCCGTGACGACGAGGTCAACGGCGATCCGCCCGAGCGCGCCATTGCTGGTGTGCCCGGCCTCGGCGGCCTTCTCGCCGGCGCGGGTGACCTTGGGATCCGAGCTGATCCAGACGAAGTCGCCGACGCGAACCTGGGTCAGGTCGGGCCCCGGCTGGCCAAATCGCAGGCGATGGCCACGCGCCGTTGCCGCGACGCCGAAGATCGGGCCGCCTTGCTCGGGCTGCTCGGGCGTACCGGCATCGAACACGACGCCCATGCCAGCGCGGACATCCCGCAGCGCTTCCGTCGCAACGGGATCCACGGCGACGCCGATCGCGCGTCCGCCGGTGACCGGCCGCTGCGCAGGATCGCGCACGACCTCGACCTCGTCACCCTCGACGGCGACCACGCGGCCCAGTGGCAGCCCACGGTGACGCGGGAACCGGCCCTCGACGAGCGACTGGTGATCCGTGCCCGCGAGAAAACCGGGCGAGTCGCCACGGCTGTAGGCCGCATTGAGGGAGTTACGATCGAGCGGGATGTCGACCGCAGGTGCAGGCACGGACTCGCCGACAGCGAGCGCGGCGGCTCGACGGTACTGCGCGACCGCGGTCGCGACGTAGCCCGGGCCCTTGAGGCGTCCCTCGATCTTGAGGCTGGCGACGCCGATCTCGGCGAGCTGGGGAATCGCATCGAGACCGACGAGATCTTTCGGCGACAGCAGATACTCGACCTCGCCGAGATCCTTGGTCGCGCCGTCGACGACGAGGGAGTAGGGCAGTCGGCACGCCTGGGCGCACTGGCCGCGGTTCGCCGAGCGACCGCCCCAGGCTTCAGACGACAAGCACTGGCCGCTCCACGCAACGCACAACGCACCGTGTACGAAGACCTCGAGCTCGACGGACGTGCCCTCGCGGTACGCGCGAATCTCGTCGACCGAGAGCTCGCGCGGCACGACGACGCGCGACAACCCGAGCTGCTTGAGGAGCGAGACAGCTTGCGGGCTCGACGCGGTCATCTGCGTCGACGCGTGGACTTGGAGTACGGGGCACAGGCGACGGGCGAGCAGGGCGACCGCCGGATCCTGGACGATGATCGCGTCGACGCCCGACGCAGCGACCCGCCGGATCAGCTCCTCGACGACGGGGAGCTCGGGCTCGAACACGAGCGTGTTGAGAGTGACGTACGCCCGCGTCCCGGCGCGGTGAACCCAGCGAACGATCTCGGCGAGCCCGTCGGACGGGAAGTTCTCGGCGCGGGCGCGCGCGTTGAATCCATCGTCGAGTCCGAAGTAGACAGCGTCGGCTCCGGCGACGAGCGCAGCGGCCATCGCGTCGCGGTCACCGGCGGGCGCCAGGATCTCGGGGCGGCGCATTGGGGTCGAAAACCTTTCGGGCAGCTTTCCATAACACGATCGGTCCTGGAAGCGCTAACGCGATCCGCTACTTGGCCGGGATTGTGGCTTGCACTCCGGAGCCCGCTCTCCTTATAACGCCCCCGAGGAATCCCATGATGTCCGTAATCAATTGGCTTGCCGCAGGTGCTGAAGGTGCCGCCCACGGCGCGTCCGCGCGCCCGCACAGCGAAGCCCAGCTCGACCTCCCGAACTTCAAAGAGGTTCACTTCGGGCCGCTCAACGGCTGGACGCTCCTTGCGCTCGGCCTGGGCGTCAGCGCCCTCGGCATGCTGTTTGGCATGCTGAAGTACCGGA
>JAYVWH010000205.1:0-2902 GCA_043786265.1 Kofleriaceae bacterium
ACGGCGGCGATTCGATCTTTTATTACGGTGGAGGCGGGCAGGGGAACCACCTCCCGGCCGCCTACGCCACCGCCACGCGCCGTGCGCTCGGGATTCGCTACCGCTCGAGCGCGCTCGCGCAGGAGAAGACCGGCGAGTTCTGGGTCAGCGATCGCATGATGGGCACCGCGACCCGCGCCGACTTCGAGCACTGCGACGTCGGACTGTTCCTCGGCAAGAATCCATGGCACTCGCACTCGATCCCGCGTGCGCGTGTGACCCTGAAAGAGATCTCGCAGGACCCGACGCGGACGCTGATCGTCATCGATCCGCGCCGCACCGAGACCGCGGAGCTTGCCGACATCCACCTCGCGGTTCGACCGGGCACCGATGCGTGGCTGCTCGCGGCATTGCTCGCGATCCTTATCGAGGAGGATTTGATCGATCACGCGTTCCTCGGCGCCCACGCCGCGACTGCCGAGGTCGCGCCGGTACTCGCGGTGCTGCGCGCGGTGCCGATCGCGGCGGCGTGTGCACGGACGGGCCTCGACGAGGCGCTCGTGCGCCAGACCGCTCGCGTGATCGGCAAGGCCCGCGCCTTCGCGAGCTTCGAGGACCTCGGCGTGCAGATGAACCGCGAGTCGACGCTCGTCAGCTACCTGCACCGGCTCCTGATCATCCTGACCGGCAGCGTCGGTAAGCCGGGGACGCACTTCATCCCGACGACGATGGTCGACATCGGCAACGGCGAATCCAAGCACGTCAGCCCGGTCGCGGGCGCTCGCATCGTTGGTGGCCTCGTGCCGTGCAATGTGATCGCCGACGAGATCCTGACCGATCACCCCAAGCGGTACCGGGCGATGATCGTCGAGGCGACCAACCCGGCGCACTCGCTCGCCGATTCCAAGCGCACGCGCGAGGCGCTCGGCTCGCTCGACACCCTCGTCGTGATCGACATCGCGATGACCGAGACCGCGCGGCTCGCGCACTACATCCTGCCGGCGTCGACGCAGTTCGAGAAGGCGGAGGCGACGTTCTTCAACTTCGACTTCCCGAAGAACTTCTTCCACCTTCGCCGCCGTCTACTCGCGCCGCCGCCCGACATGCTGAGCGAGGCCGAGATCCACGCGCGCCTCGTCGAGGCCCTCGGTGCGCTCACCGAGGCTGACCTCGCCCCGATGCGTACGGCGATGCAGGCCGGTCGCGATGCGTACGCGATGGCTCTGCTGCGCGTGCTGTCCGATCCGCGCTTGTCTGGCCTGGCGCCCGTGATCCTCTACCGCACGCTCGATCTGCCCGCCGAGCTACGCGAGGGCGCCGTGGTGTTCGGGCTCGTGCTGCGCATGGCGATGTCGAGCGGTGCGTCGCTCGGTCGTGCCGGTTTTACGGGGACACCGCTCGCCGCGGCCAGCAAGCTGTTCGACGCGATCCTCGAGGGCGAATCGGGCGTGATCTTCGCCGTCGACGAGTGGCCTGACGTGATGAACCGGATCAAGACGCCCGACAAGAAGCTGCACCTGTTATTGCCCGATCTACTCGACGAGCTCGGTCGGTTACTCGCGGCGCCGGCGACCGCCGTCGATACGGCGTTTCCGTTCGTGCTGACCGCCGGGGAGCGCAGATCGTTCACGGCAAATACGATCATTCGCGACCCGCAGTGGCGCAAGCGTGACGCCAACGGTGCGCTGCGCATCGCGCCCGCGGATGCGGCTGCTCTTGGCGTTGGCTCGGGCGATACCGTTCGGCTGAGCACGAAGCGCGACTCGGTCGTCGTCGTGGTGGTGGTCTCGGACACGATGCAGCAAGGTCACGTTGCGCTTCCGAATGGCCTCGGCCTTGGCTATCCCGCAACGGGCGGCGATGTCACGACTGGCATCGCGCCGAACGAGCTGACGTCGACGGAGGATCGCGATCCGTTTGTCGGCACCCCGTGGCACAAGCACGTGCCGGCGCGGGTCGAGCGCGTGAGCTAACCCCAGGGATCGCTTGTGTAATAACTGCTCGAACGACGCTCAACGATGGATTGCGCTCTTGCTACGCGCCGCGGATCTCCGAGATCCGCATGGCTAAGATCCTCCAGCATTCGAGCAATCGCGTCGCTCTCAAGCCGCTGGGGCATGATCAGTTGGATCACGACCCTCTGACGTTTCTCGTCGAGAATCCCCTAACCGATCGAATTGATCCGAAAACTTGTGCGGGATCGAGAGACGTGCACGTGCACGGACTGATCACCAACTTCCGGTGACCTGCGCTAAGGCCGCCACTCGTCGATCAAGTTCGCCACCAGCGCGGTCCAACCCGTCTGGTGGCTCGCGCCGATGCCAGCACCGTTGTCGCCGTGGAAGTATTCGTAAAACAGTAGGTGGTCACGCCACAGCGGATCGTCGGCGAACTTTTTCGCGCCGCCGAACACCGGGCGGCGGCCGGACTTGTCGAGCAAGAAGATCGCGACGAGGCGACGGGCAATGTCACTCGCGATCGCCTTGAGCTCGATCGACTGATCCTCTGATGCGGGCGTCGTCACCTTGAACTTCGATCCGAACGCGGTGCCGAGCTTGCGCAGCGACTCGATGATCAAGAACGTCGTCGGAAACCAGATCGGCCCGCGCCAGTTCGAGTTGCCACCCTTGAGCTTGGACGCGGACTCTGCGGGCTCGTAGGTGACAGAGGCGCCTTCCCAGTGGAATGGCGCAGCCTCGTGAAGCTTCGACATCGAGCGAATCCCGAACTGCGACAGGAACTCCTTCTCGTCGTGCATGTGGCCGAGCATCCGGCGGAGCTGATCGCCGGTGAAGATCGTGAGCACGTAGGTCACGGTGCCGTCAGCCGCTTCGACGGTGTGGATCACTTGGTCCACCAGCTCGCGCCGGTTCGCGAGGAACCACTCGAGGTTCGCCTTGAACTCCTTGAACGGCTGGATCCA
>JAYVWH010000206.1:0-3840 GCA_043786265.1 Kofleriaceae bacterium
GTCGATCCTGCCGGCGATCGCCGGGACCGAGTTCCATCTCGCGGCGAAGACCGCGGTGCTGTCGTTCATCGTGGTGTTCGGCGTCACCAAGGCGCTCACCAACTACTTCGCCGGCCGGCTCTCCGATCGCGTCGGTCGTAAGCGCGTGCTGGTTGGGGGATGGCTCGTGGCGCTGCCGGTTCCGTTCTTGCTGATGTGGGCGCCGTCATGGAACTGGATCCTGTTCGCGAATGTGTTGCTCGGTGTCAGCCAGGGCCTGACCTGGTCGACCACGGTGATCATGAAGATCGATCTCGCCGGGCCTGCGCGGCGCGGCTTCGCCATGGGACTCAACGAGTTCGCGGGCTACGGCGCGGTGGCCATCTCCGCACTCGCGACCGGCTACATCGCAGCCACTTACGGACTGCGGCCCGAGCCGTTTTATCTCGGCGTCGGGTTCGTGGCGATCGGGCTCGTGCTGTCCGCCGCGTTCGTCCGCGAGACGCACGCACACGCCCACCACGAGGCCAAGGCCCGCGCCAAGCCGATCGAAGTGGTCTCGCAGCGCGAGATCTTCATGCGCACTTCGTTCCGCGACCGCGAGCTGTCGTCGATCAGCCAGGCTGGCCTGGTCAACAACCTCAACGACGGCATGGCGTGGGGCCTGTTCCCACTGTTCTACGCTGCCGCGAACGTCTCGCTCGAACGCATCGGCTGGCTCGCGGCGATCTATCCTGCGGTGTGGGGCATCGGACAACTGTTCACGGGCGCGCTCTCGGATCGCATTGGTCGCAAGTGGCTAATCGCAGGCGGCATGTGGGTCCAGTCGGCGGGCATCGCGTTGATCGTCATGTCTGCGGGGCTCGGTGGATTCGCAATCGGTGCCGCGCTGCTCGGCGCCGGGACCGCGATGGTCTATCCGACGCTCCTCGCGGCGATCGCCGACGTCGCGCACCCGACGTGGCGTGCGTCGGCGGTTGGCGTGTACCGGCTGTGGCGCGATCTCGGTTATGCGATTGGCGCCGTGATCGCTGGCATCACCGCGGACGCGTTCGGCATCGACGCCGCGATCTGGCTCGTCGCCGCGGTGACGTTCGCGTCGGGCATCGTCGTCGCCTTAAGGATGCGGGAGACGCTTCGCCGGCCCCCGTCTATCGACGAGTCGCCACTTCCCGGAGCTCGCCGGCGGCGTCGGCGGCCGCGAAGGCCGTGAACGCGGCGTCCCACGAGCGCGACGCGCGCAGAGACCGAGCCTCCCTGATCGACAGCGGTGCGTCGCCCGGCGCCATGGGTTGACCGAGACGGCGCCGTTCATTGCGGTCTGCGAGCCACGCCCGGAGCACGGGAACCTCACGCCCGAGCAGCGTGCGACTGTGAAAGCGCGACAGGGGGTCGAGCTCATCACCTCGGGCGAGCTCCTCGTCGTAGATGAGGAGGGGCGCGAAGTCCCGCATGACGGGCAGACCGTCGGCGAGATCGTCGTCCGCGGGAACGTCGTGATGAAGGGTTACTTCGAGGACGCCGATGCGTCTGCTCTCGCGCTGCGCGGGGGCTATTTCCATTCGGGCGACGCGGCGGTCGTGCACCCCGACGGGTATGCCGAGATTCGCGATCGCATCAAGGACGTGATCATCAGCGGCGGCGAGAACATCTCGTCGGTAGAGATCGAGGCGTGCCTCCTCCAGCATCCGTCGGTCCTAGAGGTTGCGGTCGTGGGAAGGCCGAGCGAGAAGTGGGGCGAGTCCCCACACGCCTTCATCGTCCTCCAGTCCGGTGCCAGCCCGAAAGCCGACGAGCTGAGGACGTTCGTTCGCGATCGTCTCGCGCACTTCAAATGCCCGCAGGGCTTTCACGTGATCGATGAGCTTCCGCAGACCGCGACGGGCAAGGTTCAGAAGCATGTCCTTCGCGGCGGGCGCGCCGGGATCACAGCTCAGTAGGGTGCGGCACCGGAGGTGCAGATCTGCACAACGGGCGCACAACGCGTCCCCACAAGACGACGGGACGTGGTGGAGGCGCCAGGAATCGCACCCGGTCCGAAAATGACCTGCCGCCTGTCCCATACCCGAGCTCAGTTCCGTCGTCGGCTCGTGCACGGCTGATGCACGCCCAATGCGCCCGCGCCGCGAGAGTAGTCCTCCGATCACCGGAACGAACCGGTAGGTCATCAACGGGCCCGCAGATACGCCGCGACGCGCCGACGAGCGGCCTCGCCGACGACAACCTTGGCCTGGAAACAGCGCCGGTCAGAGCTTGTCGCTGGAGGTCGGCGGTTTGGCGCGTTCGGCCGGAGCCCGAGCCGCAAGCTCTTGGACCGTGGTCGCGAGCTCTGGTGGCACAGAGGTTGAACAACGTCTTCACATGCTTAACTCCATCTCAGCAGCTCTCCTGACCGCTCTCACCCTCGTTGGCTGTGCAACCGATGGCGCCGACAAGGCCGGACCCGGCGGCGCCGGTGGCAAGGCGGACGGTGACGAGGCCCTTCACATCGAAGCGCGCGTGACCAAGCTCGGCGAGCTCAACGAGATTCGCTGGCCGGTCGCGGTCGACCCCGGCTCCGAGGTCGACAACGTGATCAACGCCAAGCTTGGCTTCGAGGACATCACCGGCGAAAACCTCGACGAGCTGAAGGCGAAGTGGGCGGCTGGCGGCGACGGCCCGCAGCAAGGCGTTGACGAGGCCGACTTCGAGATTACCTCGAACATTCGCAACGTGCTCTCGATCGCGATCAGGTACGAGACGATCTACGCGTACCTCGACTTCCACCACGCGTACCGGAACTTCAACGACATCACCGGCGCGGAGGTTGCGATCACGGACCTGCTGGACGCCGCGTCGCTTCCCGGGCTCGCCGCGAAGCTCGACCACGAGCTGCAGGCTCGTATCGCGAAGCTCAAGACCGACTACGCCGCCGAGATCACGAGCGGCGAGGTCGAATCAACCCAGTGGGACGGTCTGCACGTGAGGGCGGCCGACCTCGCGTCGTTCAGCACCACGCAAGAGGGCATCACGTTCCACTACGACCCGGGCTTCCCGCACGCGCTCGCCCCACTCGCGCCGGACGGCGACTTCGCGGTTTCCATCGACGATCTCGATTCGGCCATCCGCACGGACGGCCTATGGGCCGGCGAGTACTAGGAGATCCGATCACGGGTCGGCTAGTGGGCTACGTTGCGTAACTGTTGGGGTGACCTGGTTGCTTGCGTAGACCGACGGTTCCGCGGCGGGTCAGGGATCGAGGGAGCGGCGCATCGCCCGTGCGATGTCTTGGAAGGGAACCAATGCGTGCGGCAAGCCGCTCGCAGGTGACTTCCCGCTCGAATGAACTACTGACCACAGCGACCCATGCAAGAACCTGCGGACTCCAACGCAATCGTGCCGCAGGTGACGCGCAGCTATCGCGAGTTCTGAGACACTGGTGGCTTGAGGTCGGGCCTAGTCGTCTTCGCAGTACTTATCGCGTGTTACGTTGCTTCCAAACGACAAGGCTTCGCCAGCCGCGATCGACGCCGCCGTCGAGAAGCTAGCGCACATGAAGCGTGACGATGTCGCGATCGTGTTTCTCGCGGGACATGGGGTGAAGGCCGGCAAGAGCGGCGACATGGTCTTTCTCACCGGTGCCGCGCGAGTGCGCGCGGGGACGCTCGCTCCTCAGAGCCTCGATGCAACCGTGAGCTGGAGTGAGCTCGGGCGTCGGATCGAGCGAATCCCGGGGCGCGTGCTCGTGCTTGTCGATGCCTGCCACTCCGGTCACATGCAGCAGGAGCTCTTGGTCCCGAATGACGACATGGCGCGCCGACTCGCAGGGTCGGGCCGTGCAGGCGTCGTGATCTTCGCCGCCGCGAAGGGGCGACAAGTCAG
>JAYVWH010000207.1:0-5072 GCA_043786265.1 Kofleriaceae bacterium
GGCAGGGAGTACATCATCATAGGCGCAGGCGCTGCCTCGGTCGGACGAGGCCCACGCGGAGCCATGCCCGCGGCCATCGGCGGCGGCGAGCTGTATGCGCGCCCCGGTGGCGCGTGCGAGTAGTCCATTCCCCGCGATTGAGGTCGCGGCGGTGGTGGCGGCTCCGGCAAAATCTCGGCGAGCTTGGTCATCGGCCGCCCGCGACCGAGGACCTTCCCGGCATCTGCTGCGTGCGCCTTGAGCCGGCTCGCGAGCATGCTCGACGGCGTATCCGTCGACGCCAGCCTGGCATCCTTGACGATCACGTACGCTGCATTCGCTGTTGTGGTCAGCGACAGCGTCAGCGGCGTTCCCGGAACGGGATTCGCCGGGACGTCGACCGTCAATGTCAGCGTCGACGGCACCACCACCGTCGCGTAGCCCTCCCACGGCGTCCCGCCCGCATACGCACCGACGGCGAGCACCGCGACCGGTGCAGGGACATCGATCTCGAGCATCTCATCGACAGCGAGCTGCGCGCTCACCACACGCGGACCGTCGATCAGCGCGCGGAACAGCGCTTCGCCGCGCAGGTTCGCGAGGTCCTCGTCGTTTCGCATGTGCTCGAGGTCGGTCCAGCCATCCTCGAACGCCATGCGCAGCGCGGCGCAACCCGCGACGACATCGCCAAGGCGCGCGTGAGAGCACGCGATGTAATAGGCGTAGTTGGGGTGAATCCGGCCCCGGCGCGTGCGCGCCGCCGAGAACAGCTCGAGTGACTTCGCGTAGTCGCCGGCCTGGAACAGCTTCTCCGCCTGCGCGTACTCGTAATCTCCGATCGGATGCGCGGCGGTGCGCGGATCGACAGCGTCTGCCGCCGCGCTCGGAATCGTCGGATCGCTGATCACCACCGTCAGCTGCTCGATCGCGGTAAGCGCGAACAGCGTCACGCGGCCACCGCTCTGACGCAGCATGACGGGCGACGTCGAGGTCGCGCCGCGACGCAGCCACACCCCGCGAACTTCCTGCGCGTCGTCCGACGGCAACAGCGAGCCGAGCATCTCCGCGCCGAGCGTCGAGAACACGGTGTCAGCACGGTCTGCCGCGCGACTACCGAGCAGCGGCACGGTCGCGGTCTTGCCCGGATCGGCCTCGAGCTGCACGTTGATCGAGTGAGGTCCCTCGCCGGTCAGCGCGAGCTTCGCCGATGCGACGCCGTCGCGCGCAGCCACAGAGAACCGCCCGATCCGCTCGTCCTCGTCGAACAGCTCGAGCGTCACACCACCGTTCACCGGCGTGCCGAACGCGGTGAGCTTGAGGTCGACGGCCAGCAGCTCGCCCTCCATGCGCTGGCGCTGCAGCGATGCAACGAGCGATGACAGCTTGTACGCCGCTACCGTGAACGTGCACGGCGTTGAACCGGTGGCGGCGCCGCGCACGCGCACGCTGTAGCTGCCGGCGGGCAGATCGCCGAGCGCCGCAGTGGCGATGCCACGCGCAAGTTCGAGCGGGCGCGACGTCAGCCGGGTCCCGTCGAGCTCGACATCGAGCGTGACCTCGCCGTCCCCGCGCATCGGATCGACGACGACCAGGTTCACGCGATCGGTCCCCTCGCGATACAGCGCCTTGTCGCTGCTGACAATCGCGGTCGTCAGACGCGGCAGCTTGACCGGCTGGATCGTCACACCCGGCAGCTCGAGCGGCGCGGCTCCGATCAGCGGGAGAATGCGATGGCCGATCGCGGATGCGGGGACGAACGCCTTGAGCCAGCGCAGCGACGGCTGGTCCATCAGCTCGGGACCGACGAACGCGAACGTCTTGCCGATCGTGATCGCCTGACTCGCGAGCGTGGCGATCTGACGATCGTGCACGGCGATCGAGAGCGACGGCGGTGGCTCCTCCAGCACGAGCTCGACATCGCCGAGCTTGACCACCTCATTAGGCTGCAGCGTGTGGCGGGTGACCGCACGTCCGCCGACGGTCATGCCGTGCGCCGACCCAAGATCGAGCAGGGCCCAACCGTCGCCGTCGCGCTCGAGCCGGGCGTGCTTGCGCGACAAGCTGACGTCGTCAGTCCGTACGTCGCATTCCTTGCTGCGACCGATCAGCAAAAAATCGCGATGAGTCAGATCGACCGTGCCACTCGACAATCCCCGATATCGCAAGCGCATCCGCGCGAGCGTACACCGGCGTCGAGGGCCTGTTCGTCAGTCGGTGTTCAGCGCTTCCACCATTCGAAGCCGCTGCGGTCGGTCACGCCAGCGCCCCGGAGCGCGAGTTGCCTCGTCCTCTCGCGCACCCCGTCGACGTCACGAATCTCGCGATGCGCCGCCGCCGGGCTCCTCCACCATCAGGCGGTGGGATGGTTCTCGGCCTGAGCGGCCTTGGCGATGTCGAGGATCGACTGCGGCGGGTCCTTGAGCGCGAGCGCGAGGACTTCATCCATGCGCTTGACGCTGAGGATCTCCATCTCGTTCTTCACTTCCTCGGGGACGTCGATGAGATCCTTCACGTTCCGCTCCGGGATGATCACGCGCTTGATGCCGGCTCGGTGCGCGGCGAGGAGCTTCTCCTTGACGCCACCGATCTGCAGCACGTTGCCGCGCAGCGTGATCTCACCGGTCATCGCGACGTCCGCTCGCACCGGCACGCCGGTGAACAGCGACACGAGCGCGGTGTACATCGTGATGCCCGCCGACGGTCCATCCTTGGGAACGGCGCCGGCCGGCACGTGGACGTGCAGATCGGTGTTCTCGAGGAAGTTGCCCGGATCGAGTCCGAGCGCCGCAGCGCGACCACGCACGAACGACAGCGCGGCAGTCACCGACTCCTTCATCACATCGCCAAGTTGACCAGTCAGGGTCAGCTTGCCCTTGCCAGGCATCTTCGTCGCCTCGATGAACAGGATGTCGCCGCCGACCGACGTCCACGCGAGACCGGTTGCAACACCGGGCTCGGCGACGCGCTCTGCGACCTCGCTGACGAACTTCTTCGGGCCGAGGAACTCCTCGACCACTTCGGGCGTGATGACCTCGTGCTCTTTCGCCTGGCCCTCGGCGACCTTGACGGCCACCGCACGGAACACCGAGCCGATCTCGCGCTCGAGGTTACGCACACCGGCTTCACGGGTGTAGCTGTCGACCACATCGAAGATCGCCTCGTCGGTGATCTCGCACCGCTCCGGCGTCAGGCCGTGATCCTCGAGCTGCTTGGGCACGAGGAACTTCCGCGCGATCATCTTCTTCTCCTGGCGCGTGTAGCCAGGGAGCTCGATGATCTCGAGGCGATCACGCAGTGCCCATGGAATCGGATCGAGCTGGTTCGCCGTCGCGATGAACAGGACCTTGGACAGGTCGAACGTCACCTCGAGGTAGTGATCCGAGAAGGCCGAGTTCTGCTCGGGGTCGAGGACCTCGAGCAGCGCTGACGCCGGGTCGCCCCGAAAGTCGTGACCAAGCTTGTCGATCTCGTCGAGCACGAACACCGGGTTGTTGGTCCCGGCCTTCTTGATGCCCTGGATCACGCGACCCGGCAGCGAGCCGACGTAAGTACGCCGGTGGCCGCGGATCTCCGCCTCGTCGCGCACGCCACCGAGCGAGATGCGGCCGAACTTGCGGCCGATCGCGCGGGCAACGGAGCGACCCAGTGACGTCTTACCGACGCCCGGGGGACCCGCGAGGCACAAGATCGGTCCCTTCTTGTCGTTCTTCAGCTTGCGCACGGCCATGTACTCGACGATGCGCTTCTTCACCTTGTCGAGGTCGTAGTGGTCGTCGTCGAGACAACGACGAACTTCCGAGAGCTCGATGTGATCGTCGGTCGAGATCGACCACGGCAGCTCGACGAGCCACTCGAGGTACGTACGCGTGACCGTGTACTCCGCGCTCGACGGCTGCATGCCCTTGAGCCGATCGAGCTGCTTCTTGGCGACCTTCTCGGCCTCCTCGGGCATCTTCGCCTTGGTGATCTTCTCGCCGAACTCGTCGAGGTCACCACCGCCATCGTCGAGCTCGCCGAGCTCTTCCTTGATGGCCTTGAGCTGCTGGCGCAGCACGTACTCGCGCTGGTTGCGGCCCATCTCCTCCTGCACCTGCGTGTTGATGCGCTCGCGAACCTTGAGCACTTCGAGCTGGCGCGACAGGAACTGCAGAACCTTGCGCGTACGGGTCTTGAGGTCGAACGTCTCGAGGACGTCCTGTTTCTCGCCAACCTCGAGCTCCAGGTGGCTGGTGATCAGGTCAGCGAGGTGGCCGGCTTCGGTCACACTGTCGACGAGCGCGCCCGCTTCCTTGGGCAGCTCCGGCATCAGCTTGACGACGCGCTTGGCGATGTCCTTGAGGTTCATCACGAGCGCATCCAGCTCGACATCGGACGACGTCGCATCGGGGACGCTGCGAACCTTCGCCGACAGGAACGGCTCCGCGCCGTCGAACGTCGAGACCTCGAAGCGAGAGACGCCCTGCAGGATGACGCTGAAGTTGTCCTTCGCGAGCTTGATCACCTTGAGGATGCGCGCCGCGCAGCCGACCATGTAGAGGTCGCCCGAGCCCGGATCTTCGGTGCGTGCGTCCTTCTGCGTGAGGATGCCGATGACCGGCCTCTCCTTCGCGATCGCATCCTCGACAAGTCTCACCGACTTTCGCCGGCCGACGTCGATCGGGATGATGGCCCCCGGAAACAACACGGAGTTGCGCAGCGGGAGGATAGGGAGCGTGTCCGGAATCTCGACCGGTTGCTCGCCGCCGGCTTTCGCCTTCGTCATATTCGAAACCTAGCGAGGTGGCTCCATGAGCGTCAAGGCGACCTGCCCGCAATACCGGGGGTTTATCGCTGTGCGCTAAGGCTCACAGTCCTACTTGATTTCGGTCGCGCCAGAACCACTCGCAGCGCTGCCATTCGGGCTACCGTACGCACTGCCGGTCGCGCTGCCGTCCGCGCTGCCGTCCGCGCTTCCCGAGGACGACTTGCCGCCCTTGCGCGAAAACTTCGCGTCACAGGCAACGACGTCGTCCTTCGACTTGGCGGTCATCAAGCACTTCACCTGCGCCTTGGTTCCGTTCTCGACACAGGGGTCGATCCCCTGCTGCACACCG
>JAYVWH010000208.1:0-9984 GCA_043786265.1 Kofleriaceae bacterium
CTGACGCGCACGCCGACGAACAGTCGCTTGGAGGCCGGCGGGCTAGCGGTGGCCGGGCCAGCGCTGGAGGAGCCAGCCGCGGAGGGGGCAGCGGTGGAGGGCCCCGTGGCGGCGGGCGCAGGCGGAGCAGCGGGCCCCGTGGCGGCGGGCGCAGGCGGAGCAGCGGGCGGAGACTTGGGATCGTCGGACATCGGTCACTCCATTCAATCGCCGAGCTGTTCGTCGACGAGCCTCAAGGCCCACCACGCGGACAGCGTCCGGATCTGATCGCGCAGGCCCGGCCAGCCGAGCTGCTTCGTCTTGACCCCGTCCTTCGACGCGATCGCGAGCCACACCGTCCCGACCGGCTTGTCGGGCGTGCCCCCATCGGGACCGGCCACGCCGGTGACAGACACCGCCAGGTCAACGCCAAACCGCTCGCGAGCACCCCGCGCCATCTCGATCACGGTCTGCTCCGACACTGCACCGTGCGCATCGAGCGTCGCTTGCGCGACCCCGAGCTGCCGGACCTTCTCCTCATTGGAGTAGACGATCGCGCCGCCCTTGAAGCAGCGCGAGCTGCCCGCCATGTTGGTCACGAGCTCGCCGATCATGCCGCCCGTACACGACTCGGCGGTCGCGATCGTCGTGCCGCGCTCGATCAGCTTGCGGGTGACTTTGTCGACGAGGTTGACCTCGCCGGTGCCGTAGACAAAGCCGGCGAGCCGCTCGCGGACGCCCGCATCGAGCGAGGCGAGCGTCGCGTCGGCGAGCTTCGCGTCGGGGCCGCGCACGACCAGCTTGACGAGGGTCTCGGGGAACTTCACCTGATAGTGAATCGAGGCGCCGGCGACCCCGTCGACGAGGCCGCGGCATAGCTGCGAGATCTGCGACTCGCCCTTACCGAACACGCGATAGATCCGCCGCGCGATCCGCTCGACCGCACCGGCCGCCTCGCGTAGCTCGCGCCAGCGGGCCTCGAGGTGAGCGTCGTAGATGGCATGGAGCTCGCACGGGATGCCAGGCAGGCAGAACACCGGGACCTCGCGGCCAGCGGGATCTCGCAGGGCGACCTCGAAGCAGGGGGCGAGACCGGCGGGGTTGACGTGAACCCGGCTCCCGGCCGGGACCCGGACCTGGCGGAGCTGGATCGGCGTGACCTCGATCCGGCCCGCGAACCGGTGCTCCATGCGCTGGCGCGACGCCTCGTCGATGACCGCGGCGACGCCGGCGTACCTGGCGACCAAATCGACGGTCAAATCGTCCTCGGTGGGCCCGAGGCCACCCGAGCAAACGATCAGGTCTGCGCGCTGAACCGCCAGCGACAGCGCGGTCGTGATATCGTGCTCGTCATCGCAGCAGCTCGTCATCCATCGGGTGGTGATGTCGAGATCCCAGAGGCGCTGTGCCACGTATGACGAGTTGGTATCCACGATCTCGCCGCGGCACAGCTCGTCCCCGATGGTCAAGATCTCCGCTCGCATGCGCGCGAACTGTACTCGGAAGTCAGGGACTTGGGTTGACGCCCCTCGGATCGCCCACCTATGATTTCCTTGGACTCCGGGGACCATGAAGATCCGCTACGCGGCTAAGACCGACGTCGGCATGAAGCGTACGCACAACGAGGATTACTTCTCGTTGATCGAGGACGAACAGCTGTTCCTCGTCGCGGACGGGATGGGCGGTCACGCCAGCGGCGAGGTCGCATCCAAGATGGCCGCCGAAACGATCGGCGAGTTCTATCAACGAACACGCGAGGACGAGGACGCGACCTGGCCCTACAAGATGGATCGCTCGCTCTCGTACATCGAGAACCGGCTGGTCTGCAGCATCAAGCTCGCGAACCTCCGCATCTTCGAGACGTCCAACCGCGACCTTCGCTACAAGGGCATGGGCACGACGCTCGTGTCGACGCTCGTGTCGGGCGACAAGATCTACGTCGGGCACGTCGGTGACTCGCGCGTCTATCGCGTGCGCGACGGCGGGATCTCGCAGCTAACGCGCGATCACTCGCTGCTCGAGGACTACAAGGAAGCAAAGCCGGACATGACAGAGGAGGAAGAGCGCAACTTCCCCCACAAGAACGTCATCACCCGCGCACTCGGCATGCGGGAGACCGTCCAGGTCGATATCCGCAGCCACCAGATCAAGAGCGGTGATGTCTATGTCCTGTGCTCCGACGGTCTGTCGGGCATGGTGACTGACGATAACATCGGGCAGATCACGGCGAGCGCCAAGAGCCTCGAGCGGGCGGTCGCCGAGCTCGTCGATGCGGCCAACCGCAATGGCGGCACCGATAACGTGACGACGCTGCTCCTGCAGTGTCTTGCGGCCTGAGGCGGGTCGCGTGGGAGGCCTGGCGTGAAGTACGCGATCTCCGGCGGCAAGCTCACGGTCAAGGCGCGGTCGACGGTCCACGACACGACGACGGTCTGGGACAAGGTCACCGGTAGCGTCGACGCCCGTCCGGAGTCGATCGAGGCGGCCACTGCGACGTTCTCCGTCGACATGACCAAGTTCGACGCGGGTGACTTCCTCAAGAACCGGAAGATCCGCAAGGACTTCGACATGGACGCGCACCCCACCGCAACGTTCACGCTCTCGCGCGTGTCTGATGTCGTGCGTACCGGCGACAGGTTCACCGCGACTGCCGAAGGCACCCTGCGGTGGCGCGGCAAGGACGTCGTGCTGCGCCTCGCCGGTCAGGGTAGCCTCGATGATGCGCATGTCGAAGCCAGGGCCACGTTCGATCTCGACATCAAGCAGCTCGGCCTGTCCGCGCCGCGCTTCTTCATGTTCAAGATGGAGGACGAAGTGACCGTCGAGGTCAGCTTGCACGGAGCCATCACACGATGATGCGCTCTGCCCTGCTCTCCCTGCTGGCGCTGGCCGCGTGCGAAGGCAGCAAGCCCCAGGCCGGCGGCCTCGGCATGTACAAGTTCGGCCACACGACCCGCGCCGATCTGAAGAACGGCGTGTGCCAGCCGACCGAGCTCACCGATGGTCGCAAGGCGACGTGGTGCTTCGCGCTGACGCCGATCAAGGTCGGTGCCCGCTCGGCCGATGTCGATGCGTACTTCCTCGGCACCGATCCTCCACTACTGCCCGAGAACCCGACAGACGAAGCGCGCGCCGAGCGCCGCAAGGTGCTCGCGACCGAGCCGCTGATCGAGCTGCAGTTGAAAATTCGTGGCTGCGTCGAGACCGACGTCGAGCAGTGGATGCGCCAGCGCTACGGCGGTGCCGATGCCGACAGCAAGGGCACGCACCTGTACTGGCACAACGACTTCATGTGGGCGATGGCCGAGGTGCCGAGCGAAGCCGGCCGCTGCGTCATCCACTTCCTGCCCGCCTCCGAGACCGCCGAGATCGTGCGTCTCAAGCAGAAGCCGTAGTCAGCCTTTCGTCCTGCCGCGCTCGACTCGCCCGCTGCGAGGCGTGTCGGACACGCGTCGAGCGCGGCGAGCAGCGGCGCGCTACGGAACGACGGTCGAGGCGTTCCAGTCGGTGTTGAACTGCGACTGGATCGGTGCGAGCGCCGAGGGCTCGAACACGAGCTCGCCGACTTCGCGGTTCTTCGAGAGGGAGGTGTACGACATGTTGACCGAACCGACGAACGCGACCGCGTCGGCGATGAGCAGCTTCGCGTGGAGGAAGAACGGGCCGGGTTCCTTGACCGGAATCCCGGCCATCTTGAAGTACGGCACCGAGGTGTCCATCGGGTCGTTGATGATCACGCGGACCGTGACGCCGCGCGCCTTCGCGGCGAGGATCTCGTTGCGAATGCTGGCCTCCGAGACGTACATGACCTCGACATCGAGCGTCGTGGTTGCGCTCTTGATGTGCTCGAGGAGGCGGACCTTGGAGTTCGTCGGCGAGACGATCAGGCGCGTGCACTCGAGGTTCGGTGCGGTCGGCGTCTGACCGTTCGCGAGTGCCCAGTCCTGGTCGAAGATCGCCTGCACATCCGTGACGTCCTCGGGATCGCGATCGACGACGCCGTAGTTGCGCTCGTTGACCATCGCGTCGGCGTTCCAGTTCATCGACATGATCACGGCCTCCACGTGATCTGCGATCACGTACTTCGCGTGCGAGTACGTGTAGATCGTCGACGCGTTCTTCCAGTTCACGCCGCCGCTCGTCAGGATCGGCTCGACGTTGTTGTTACCGGCCTCGTCGGGATCCAGGATCATCCGGATCGCGACGCCGCGCGCCTTCGCGTCGACGAGCTTGTTCGCGAGCTCTTTGACCGTGAACAGATACATCTGAATGTCGAGGCTCGTCTGTGCGCCGTCGATCAGTGCGCCCATCCGCGCCTGAAGCCCGAGCGGGCCCACGAAGCTCTCGAGCGGCTGCGTGCGCGCGGTCAACGCCGTGCAACCGGTGCCGTCGGGTCCGTCTGGAAGTGCGCTGTCGGGCGTCTCGCCCGCACCGCCGTCGGACCGGCAACCCGCTGCAAGCAGCGATGCGAGAAGAGCGGTACCGACGACGTACGACTTCATGCGGCGCGGACTATGCCGGAACCGCGCTGGGTCCTCCAAGGACTAACTTCGGCGGCGCCAACCGAGCGCATTGCCAGTACAAACGAGCGCGACCTTCCGTTTGCAGCGTCGGGTTCGTCGGCGATCACCGGCACCCTCTCCGCGCCTTTGTCTGGCGCGCTACGCAACTAACGCGGTTGAGGCCGCGGGCTTCTTGGCGATGCGCTCCTTCGGGCACGCACCGCCCGCGGCGCAACTTAGGGTCGGGCCCCCGTTTCGCTACTCACGCAACTTAGGGTCGGCCCCCCGTTTCGCTACTTACGAGCCCGCGGGCTTCTTGGCGACGCGCTCGTTCGGGCACGCACCGCCGGCTGTGCCGGCCGCCTTGGGGCACATGCCGTAGAGCTCGTGACGGTGGCGCAGCACGGTGAAGCCGCCGAGCCGCACCGCGATGCGCTCCTGGAGGCGCTCGATCTCGTCATCCTCGAACTCGAGGATGAGGCCGCACTTCACACAGATCAGGTGGTCGTGGTGATCGCCGACGACCTCGTAGCGCGCCTGGCCATCACCGAACTGGCGCTCGACGGCGAGGCCACTGTCGACGAGGAGCTTCAGGGTGCGGTAGACGGTCGCGTAGCCGACCCGCGGGTGGCGCTTTCGGACCTTGGTCAGCAGCTCGTCGATCGAGACGTGATCGCGGGTGCGCAGGAACTGCTCGACGATCGCTTCGCGCTGCGCGGTGGTGTTGAGGCGGCGGTCCTGGATGTACGTCCGCCAGCGGTCCTTGAGCTCGCCGGTGTCGTTCGGTCGAAAGTCCGAGCGCTCCCCCATCTGTTTCAGCTTCTCTGTAACTGCTCGTGGCGTCAAGCGATCCCGCTGCAGTGACTTTTCAGTTTCAAATCGGTACTGTCGCCGTCGTGGCAGATCCCGAGCCAGGGTTCGACGCGATTTTGGGCCGCCTGCGCGAAGTCGTGCAGAAGCTCGAATCGGGAGAGCTGACACTCGAGCAGTCGCTCGCAGTCTATGAAGAAGGCGTGCAGCTCGCGCGTCGCGGCCAGCACCAGCTCGCGTCCGCCGAGAAGCGGGTCGAGATCCTGGTCAACGCGTCATCGGGCATCGAGACGGCACCGTTTGACGATCGCAGCGTCCCCAGCGACCCCACCGGGACCCCGTGAGCGCGACGCTCGCACCGTCGAGCGCGCCGGCGGGCCTCGCCGACTTCCTCGAGGCGGCGCGCGTCGCCGTCGATGCCGAGCTCGACGCACGTCTGCGGGTGCGCGGCGAGGATCCAGGGCGGCTCGCCGAGGCTATGCACTACGCGGCGACCGGACCGGGCAAGCGGCTGCGGCCCGCACTCGTGCTCGCGGCGGCCGAGGCGTGCGGTGGCACTCGCGCAGCGGCGATGCCAGCGGCGGCGGCGATCGAGATGCTCCACGCGTACACCCTCGTCCACGACGACCTGCCCGCGATGGACGACGACGACGAGCGGCGTGGCCGTCCGACGGTGCATATCGCCTTTGGCGAGGCGATCGCGATCCTGGCCGGTGACGGCCTCTTGACCGAGGCGTTCGCCACGCTCGCCGAGCTGGGCCCCCATACGGCGGCCGCGACCCGCGTCCTCGCGCGCAGGTCTGGCGTGCACGAGCTGCTCGCGGGTCAGGCAATCGATCTGACTACCCCACGCGAATCGCTGACCACGCTGGCGGCAATCGAGCGCATGCACGCGGCAAAGACCGGAGCGTTGTTCGCAGCATCGGCCGAGCTCGGAGGCATCGCGGCCGGCGCGCTACCCGAGACTTGCGCCGCACTCGGGACCTACGGCATGGCAATCGGCATCGCCTTCCAGCACGCCGACGACCGCGACGACGCCGAGCTAACCGAGCATGCGGACGCAGCCGCTGCACGCATGCGGGAGCTGTGTGACCAGGCACTCACGGCGGTACGGCCACTTGGCTCGTCGACGCTCGACGCACTCGCGCGCTGGATTGCATCCCGAGCGTGAGTCATTGCGTCACGGGCGCGCTTGATCGTACACATGAGCCGGTGCCCGACGACTGGGATGAAGAGCAAACGTCAGCGACCGCGATCGAGGAGATCCGGGAGAAGCTGACAGGCGTCGGATCGGCGAACGCAAAACCGGTGCTTACGGTGCTCACCGGCGGCATGTCGGGCCAGCTGTTCAAGGTCACCAAGGGCGTCGCCGTGATCGGCCGCGCGACCAATGCCGAGGTCAAGGTCGAGGACGACGGCATCTCGCGCACGCACGCCCGCATCCGGGCCGAGACGGGCCGCGCGTGGATCGAAGACATGGGCAGCCGCAACGGAACGTTCGTCAACGGCTCGAAGATCGAGACGTCGACCGAGCTTCGCGAGGGCGACAAGATCCAGGTCGGCCGCGGCACCGTGCTGCGGTTCGGCTTCCAGGACAACCTCGACGAGTCGTTCCACGAGAACCTCCTATCGTCGGCGCTGCGCGACGGCCTGACGAAGCTGTTCAACAAGCGCTACTTCATCGAGCGCCTCGACAGCGAGCTCAAGTTTGCGACCCGCCACTCGACCGCGCTGTCACTGCTGATGCTCGACCTCGACTACTTCAAGAAGATCAACGACACCATGGGCCACCTCGCCGGTGACGCAGTGCTCGTCAACATCTCGTCGCAGCTCATGCGCGCGGTGCGTAATGAGGACGTCGTCGCCCGGTTCGGCGGCGAGGAGATCGCGGTCGTCCTGCGCGCGATCAATATCGAGAATGCGGTGCTGATGGGCGACCGCCTGCGCCGGATCGTCGAGTCCGCGGTGATCCCGTTTGACGGCCAGGAGCTGCGCGTTACCGTGTCGATCGGGGCCGCCGGGTTCCCGTCGACCCCGGTCAAGACGCCCGATCAGCTGGTCGAGGCGGCCGACAAGGCCCTCTACCGGGCCAAGCACGGCGGTCGGAACCGCGTTTCTCTGTAGCTGCCGCGAATTGCTTCCGCCAGTGAAGGCGGTGAATTTGTCCCCGGGGATCAGCGTTGCTAGCTTCAGAGGATGCGAATCGTCCCGTTGCTCGCACTGATCAGCGCGTGTTCGAGCAGCTGCTCGGGCGATGATTCGCACCGTCACGTCTCTACCCCCAAGCTGCCGATCGCGAGCACCGGCGACGCCGGGATCGATACAGCAGCAAGCGTCGCGGTAACACCCGGCACCGCGGTCCCGCTGGCGGAGTCGGCCGCTCAGTCCTATTGGGGGGTCGTCGGCGGTGATCCCTCCGATGAGCTCGACGCGACCGGCAAGTTCGCGCTCGAGGACTACACCGGCGCCGCGAAGGCGTGGACGAAAGCGCGCGCGGCGACGAAGGACGCCGAACGCCAGGCGCGCATCGACCTGATGCTCGGCCTGTGCGCCGAGCGAAATAACGACGCGGCGACCGCCGTTCCCCGCTTCACCGCGGCGTACGCGAAGCTGCCGCTGCTCTCGGACTACGTCGGCTACCACCTCGCGCGCACGCTGTGGCTCACGCACAAGACGACCGAGGCGACCGAGCTCGCGCAAAAGATCTCGCGCGACTCGATCGTGGGTCCCGATGCGGAGCAGCTGATCGGCGAGCTGCTGCGCGGTGGCACCGACAAGCCTGCGGTCGTCGCGCACTACCGCGATTACCTGACGCGCCGGCCCAAGGGCCCGTTCAAGAGCGAGGCGCGCTTCGATCTCGCCGAGGCGATCGAGGCGACGAAAGGCGATCAGGCCGAAGCGACCGGCCTCTACCGCTCGATCACGATCGAGGATCCGTTGGCGTCGTGGGCGACGAAGGCCAAGGCGCGGCTGACCGAGCTCAAGGTCCCCGATACGTACACGGCGGCGGAGAACATCACGCGCGGCATGGAGCTGTTCGATGCGATGCGCAACCCGGAGTCCGAGGCCGCGTTCGATGCCGCGCTCGCCGACCCGAAGGTCTCTCCCGCCGACAAGTGCGTCGCCTCGTATCACCGCGCGCAGAGCCGGTTCAAGGCGCGCGATCGCAAGGCAGCGGCACCGATGTTCGACGGGGCGGTGACCGCGTGCACAGGCGTCAACCTGGATCTAGAGGTCAAGAGCGTGTACCAGGCCGGCCGGTCGTACGCGTTCAACGGCGATCACCAGACCGCGATCGACCGCTATCGCACGACGCAGACGCTCGATCCCAAGCACAGCTACGCCGACGACGGCATGCTGCGCGAGGCCGAGGAGTGGACCTCGCTCAACGACGGCAAGAAGGTCGACGAGGTCCTGTCGGCGCTGCCCGGCAAGTTCCCGACCGGCGACAACGTTGCCGAGGCGATGTGGCGCATCGGCTGGCGCGCGTGGAAGGAGCAGCGCACCGACGACGCGATCAAGTGGTGGCTCGAGCAGATCCGCCTCGTCCCGCGCGACGACAACTACTTCGCTGAAGGTCAGGCGCAGTACTGGCTCGGCCGCGCGTACCTCGCCAAGGGCGATTCGGCGAAGGCGGTCGCGATGTGGCAGAAGACCGTGCGCAAGTACCCCGCCGCGTACTACGCACTGATGGCGCTCAACCGGCTGCGCGAGAATGCGCCGAAGGACTACGAGAAGCTGGTCGCCGAGATCAGCGCGGATCCGCCGGGCTTCGATGCGAAGGCACCCGCGTTCACGTTCAAGCCGCGCCCCGAGTGGGGAGCCCCCGGCTTCGCACGCGCGATGGAGCTCTTGCGCCTCGGCCTCGGCACGGCCGCAGAAGCGGAGCTGAAGAAGCTCGGCCTGATGGCGCCCGATGGCAAGAAGCGCGTCGACGATCCCGACCTCGTCGACAAGCTGTGGGCAATGACCTTTCTCTACGACAAGGCCGGTCGCTACGCGACGTCGCTGTGGCCGACGCGCTGGCACATCCTCGACTACCGCCAGTCGTGGCCGGTCGGCGCGAACAAGGCGCGCTGGCTGATCGCGTACCCGAAAGGCTACTGGGCGCTGCTGACGAAGCACGCTGCGCTCAACAACCTGCCGGTCGCCATGCAGATCGGGATCGTGCGCGAGGAGAGCGGCTTCAACCCGCTGACCGAGAGCTACGCGAACGCGATCGGCCTGACTCAGATGATCCCGCCGACGGCGAAGGACTTCGCGAAGGGCACGGGCATCGACCCGACGCGAGAGAACCTGCGGGATCCCGAGAAGAACGTGACGATCGGTTCGCGCTTCCTGGGCTCGCTGTTCAAGCAGTGGAAGAATTTCGCACTGCTCGTGCCGCCGTCCTACAACGCGGGTCCAGGCGCGGTGAAACGCTGGCTCAAGCTGCGCGGGACCTGGGCCGCGGACGAGTTCATCGAGGCGATCGTCGACGATCAGGCCCGTAATTACTCCAAGCGTGTGCTCGGTAGCTTCTTCACATACACCTGGCTCTACGAGGGCAAGGTCCCCGAGATGCCAAACACGATTCCGGTCGACCTGATCCCGAAGTGACGCGTGATAAAACTGAGGGATGAGGCAGCTGTGGATCGTCGTCGCCCTGGCCGCGTGCAACAAGCCCGGCGGTGACAACGTCGGTGGCGGTGGC
>JAYVWH010000209.1:0-3960 GCA_043786265.1 Kofleriaceae bacterium
GATCGCCGCGAAGACCGAGTACGAGGTGCGCACCACCGTGCTCGGTCACGTACAGCGCGGTGGCGCGCCGTGCGCTTTCGATCGCGAGCTCGCGACGCGGTTCGGCGTCAAAGCGGTCGAGCTGATCGCCGACGGCAAGTTCGCGCACGTCGCGGCTCTCGATGCAGGCAAGATCGTCGCGAAGCCGATCGACAAGGCCGTCAAGAAGCTCAAGCTCGTCGATCCAGCTGGCGAGCTGGTGCGCACCGCCAAAGGCATCGGTATCGAGCTCGGCGGTTAATTCCAGGGCCCAAGATGGCGGGCGGAGCGATGCTCGCGGCCAGGAACGATGTCGACGTTGGCGGGCTCGGCGGAAGGCAGCACTGCGATGCTCGCGGCCGGGGACGATGTCGACGTTCGCGGGCTCGGCGGAAGGCAGCACTGCGATGCTCGCGGCCGTCGACGTTGGCGGGCTCGGCGGAAGGCAGAGAGTGCTCGCACGGTCGATCGCGCTGCACCCAAGCTCGACCGGGAGGCAGTGATCGCCCGTCGGGACACCTCCTGGAAGGAGCCTGAGCGATCGCTTTGGTGCGCTCGCTCAGCTCGGCTTTACCTCCAGGTAGTTCTCCGCGATCGCAATCCACTGCGCGAGGCTCAAATCCCTCGTACCCACGTGAGCGCGAGCCTTCTCGATTGCGTCGCGGACGACGTGTCGGTCGATCCCGCGCTCGCGAAGCGCCTTCGCGGCCTCGACCGCGCGCGTCGCCCGCGTGAATGCGTGGCGTGCGACGCAACGTACGTGGTCCCTTCGCACTTTCGATTTCCGCAAGAACGGCGTGCACCGCGAACGCCATCGCGTCCTCGCATCAGTGGCGGTCAGTCCGATAAATCGTCGTCGAGAACGCAGGAAAATGTCGTCAATACATAATCGACCGGCGAGATGATCTACGTATCTCTTTTTCGGCCGCGTTCGTGCAATCGAGAGATCCAGAAAGCGATTTTCGAGAGCGAACCCTGATCACGCGCCGACCTTCATGCGCTCGCCCCGCCTGCACGAAACCCGCGCGGGCCTGACGGATCGGCCATCTGCGTCGCAGCGGCGAACCCACGAAACCAACTGGGCCTGACGGATCGTAACGGTAACCTGCGTCGCGCGGCGACCCACGAAACCAACTGGGCCTGACGGACCGTAACGGTAACCTGCGTCGCGGGACGAGCCGACAAAACCACCTGACGGATCGGAACCTGCGTCGCGCGGGGGGACGGAACGTGCGTCGCGCGGAGCCGACCAAACCCATGTAGGCCTCGCGGAACGAAACCTGCGTCGCGCGGTGAGCCGACCAAACCCACCTAGGCCTGGCGGATAGGAACCTGCGTCGCGCTACGTGGACCGAAGAGAACCACGTGCGCCTGACGGGTCGGAACCTGCATCGCGGCGAACCGACGAAACGCACGTTGTGGGCTGACGAATCGGAACCTGGCGGCGCGCGGCGACCCGCGAAACCATGCGCCGACCCCTGGGGGTAATCCTGGGCGATACTCCAGGGATGTCGGACCTGGTCGCCCCAAAGGACACGTCGCCGCAGGTCGCCTCGTGGGACCACCCGCTCGGCGATCCGAACATCGAAGACGCACGCATCGCGCATCGCCTCGATCGACTCGCCGGTATCCCGGGCCTGGGACGCGTCGAGGCCGCCTATCGCAAGAACCTGCGCCTCAAATCGTGGCAGTACATGACCGCGGTCACGGATGACCTCTTCATCGCGTTCGTCGTCGGGACGGCCGGGTTTGCGAGCAATGGCTTTGTCTACGCCGCCGAGCTGCCGAATGGGCGCGTGCACAAGCGATTCGCGATCACACCGTTGACGATGGGTACGCGCCTCGCTCCGTCGAGCACGGCCGGCCAGCATCGGTTCAAGAGCCGCGGGCTGCTCGTGTCGATCGACAACCACGCGCGGAGCTTCTCGGCCGAGATCAAGGCGCAGACGGAGGGCGGTGGGTCGCTGTCGGCCGATCTCATCTTCGACAGTGGCGAGCGCGACGATCATCTCGCGGTGTGCGTGCCGCTGCCCGAGGGCCGCTGGAACTACACGCACAAGTTCGCCGCGTTCAATGTGAGCGGGTACGTCGAGATCGATGGCCGCCGCATCGCTTTCGCGCCCGGGCGCTCGTTCGGCACGCTCGACTTCACCAAGATGTACGCGCTGCGCCACGCGGTGTGGCGCTGGATCGCCGCGTGCGGCCGGACGCGCGATGGCCGTGTGATCGGCCTCAACCTCGTCGATCCGACGCCGTCGGCGCCGATCAGCGAGAACGCTGCGTGGCTCGACGGCAAGCGCTACGCACTGACCGGCGTGCACATCGATCCAGACATGACGCGCACGCGTGCCGATGGGCTCGAGCTCTCGATGCGCGAGGTGGCCGCGGTCGAGCAGAAGCTCGACGTGCCACTCGTTCGCCATCGGTTGCGTCACGTCGTGGGCTCGTTCAGCGGCCGCGTGACTGTCGGCGGTGCTGCGCACGAGCTCGAGTCGATCGTCGGCATCGCCGAGGACTACGACACGTGGTGGTGATGTTGCGCTTCTGTAAGAACTGCGCACGATCTACCTCCGCACCGCTCCGCGCTGCTGCGCGCCCCGGCAGAGCCGGGACTTGCGATCGTCCGCACCGATGGGTCCGACCAATGCGGATCTCCTCGCCGGGTTGTTGCCTCACGCATGAGGGTTCTGTGTATGGTGACCACCGTTTCCGAAGGTCATCGTGTTTGGGGTCCAGCGCATCGGTCGGTACGAAGTTCTCAACCACCTCGCATCAGGTGGGATGGGGCAAGTGTATCTGGCCCGCGCGACCGGACTCGGAGGCTTCGAGCGCGAGGTCGTCGTCAAGACGCTCGACCTGTCGGTCACGGATGATGACGACGCGTTCGTGACGATGTTCCTCGACGAGGCACGACTCGTCGGTGCGCTTCATCACCAGTACATCGCGCCGGTCTATGAGGTCGGCTGTGACGAAGAGGGACGCTACTTCATCGTCATGGACTACGTGCTCGGCGAGACCGCCGAGGCGCTGCTTCGCGTCAGCAGCGAGCGTCGCCAGCCCTTGTCTCTGGCGTTCTCGCTCACCGTCGTGTCATGCGTGGCGTCGGCGCTCGATTACGCGCACACGCTGTGTGCGGCCGATGGGACGCCGCTCGAGATCGTACATCGCGACGTCTCGCTCTCGAACGTGATGTGTGGGCACGACGGCGCGGTCAGGTTGATCGATTTCGGGATCGCGAAAGCGGCGAACCGCGCGACCAAGACACAGGTCGGCACCCTCAAGGGCAAGATCGGCTACCTCGCCCCCGAGCAAATCCTGCCCGGGCCCGTCGATCACCGCGCGGATATCTTCGCGCTCGGCATCGTGCTGTACGAGCTGACCACGGGGGCCCGCGCGTTTCGGGACAACTCCGATCTGATCACGCTCGAGCGGATCACGAAGGGCGAAATTCAGCCTCCGCGCGAGGTGCTGCCGGGCTATCCGCCGGAGCTCGAGCGGATCGTCATGAAGGCGCTCGAGATCGAGCCCGACCGTCGCTACCAGGATGCAGGCGTGATGGGGCGCGCTCTCGAGGCGTACGCCGCCGCGGCAGCCATTCCCCTGGGCCACGCGGCGATCGCCGACGGGATGGGCAAGCTGTTCGGGGACCGCCGCCGTCGTCGTCGCCTCGCCCGCGGTAGCAACGAGGTCAAAACGGACCCCGCGATGGCTGCACTCGCGCGCGTCGACGACGAGAAGACGCCGATCACCGACATCTCTGAAACCGGGACGCTCACCCTGACGCTCGAAGGCGAGACGCTCACGCGCGACGTTCCGCTGTCGCGGTCGCAACGACCGACCACTCCGATTATTGATCGACGTCCCCGCGCCGATGTTCCGCTTGAAGATCGCGCCACACCGAGCGACTACGCGCCGCCTTCGGCGCCACTGCGCGGGCCGGCA
>JAYVWH010000210.1:0-4750 GCA_043786265.1 Kofleriaceae bacterium
CGCTCAAGAACGCAAGGCCCAAGAGCGCCAGGCGCGTCGCCGTCGGATTCAGGAGGCGGCCCGGACCGTCTTTGCCGAGCGCGGCTACGCGGGTGCTTCGATCGAGCTGATCGCCCGCGCGGCGCAGCTCTCGGTCGGCGCGATCTATCTCTACTTCCGCTCCAAGGAAGACCTCTACGTCTCGCTGATCGAGGACGCCCTGACGGTGTTCGACGTCGAGATGGCGCAGGTCCGCGAGCAGACCGAGGTCGGCTCGCGCCTCCGCGAGACGTGGAACATCCTCGTCCGCTGGGCCGGTCGTGACACCGAGGGTCCGCGCATCCTGCGCCTCCTCGCACAGCCCGCGATTCGCCCGCAGCTCTCTGACGAGGTCGTCACGGCCGTGTCGGCGGGCATCGCGCGCATCCAGGACCACATGGGCGCGTGCGTGGCCGACGGCATCCATGCCGGCCACTACCGCCAGGTCAACGCGCGAGAGATCGCAGACCTCGCGTGGAGCGTGCTGCTCGGCAGCCTCGACGCGCAGGAGATGACGGCGAACCTCGGCCTCACCGCCGACGCGCTCACCGTCCGCACCGATCGCGCACTGTCGCTGGTCGAGAGCACGATCGCGCCGCAGCAGGTTGCTGCCGCGCGCCTCGTCTCGGTCGCGTAGTCTCTGCACGTCTAAAGCAGCTCGTCTGCCGCGGTAACGCGGCTCGCGGCGCGTCTGTCGCCTCGTGGCATGCGCGCTCGCTGAAGCGATCCCAAGTGCGTTACGTTCCGAGCATGCTCAGAACGGTCGTACTTGCGCTTCTGGTCGGCGTCGGTGCTTGCGGTGGTAACACCGGCGTCTACAAGCACGACTATGCCGGCTCGATCACGCTCACGCTGGTGAACTCGTCACCGCGCCTGATCGAGTCGGTGTTCATCCACCCGGTGACCAAGCCGGAGCGCGGCAGCTCGTGGACCGGGCCCATCGCGCCCGGTGCGAGCACGACGGTGAAGATCGCGGAGGGTCACTTCGAGCTGATCGCTGTCAGCCAGAAGCGCAACATCGACCAGCACACACGCGAGCTGCCCGAAGCGATGACGATGCTCGAGATCCGCAGCGACCAGAAGCTGGTGTTTCACGACGACGGCCAGGCGGTCGGCGGTCTCGACGCCCCCGGAACGCTCGGTGTCACGTTCATGATCAGCGCTGCCGATGCGGGCAGCGGTAGTGGCGAGCCGACCACCGAGCCTGCCCCTGCGCCAGAGCCCTAGATCGAGGAAGCCACGGGTGTTTTCTGAGGCACTGAACAACTCAGGGGCTGCTACGGTCAAACGAGCGTGAGAGTCTGCACTGCCTGCGAGCGAACCACCGACGAATCGGGACGGTTCTGTCCCGAGTGCGGTGCGGCGTTCCGCGAGCTCGCCAAGTCCGACCCCCAGGCGGCGACCGCGGAGCTGCGCAAGGCGAGCACGAGCTCGTCGTCCGCGACCAAGCTGCTCGGCATGGTGCTCGACGGTCAGTTCCGCATCGAGTCGATCGTCGGCGGCGGTGCCTTCGGTACGGTCTATCGCGGCACGCAGACCGGACTCGACCGCCCCGTCGCGATCAAAGTTCCGACCTACGAGATCGCGGCCGATCCGATCATGGCGCGCCGGTTCGCGCGCGAGGCGAGGTCGGCCGCACGCGTGCACCATCCCGGCGTCGTCGGGATCCACGCGGTCGGCGAGCTGTCGGATGGCCGGCCGTATCTCGCGATGCAGTTTGTCGAGGGTCAGCCGCTCGATCAGGTCCTCGTGGATGGCCCGCTCCCCGCGGTGCGCGCGCTGCGCCTGGTGCGGCTGATCGCCAGCGCGCTATCGGAGACGCACGCGGCCGATGTCGTCCATCGCGATCTCAAGCCGACGAACATCATGTGGCGGCGAGACCGCAACGGCGACGACCACGTCACGCTCGTCGACTTCGGCATCGCGGTGTGCAAATTCGGCAACGCCGACGCGACACGCCTGACCGCCGACGGTTTGATCGGGACGCCGCACTACATGTCTCCGGAGCAAGCGCACGGCGAGCAGGTCGACGCGCGAGCAGATCTGTACGCGCTCGGTTGCCTGCTGTACGAGCTCGTCACCGGCAAGACGCCATTCGAGGGCTCGGGCTTCGAGGTTCTGCTCGCGCACCTGGGCCGCCCTGCCCCGCTCGCGAGCGAGACCAACCCCGATGTCCCCGTGTGCATTGACCGCCTGTGCGCGGCGCTCATGCAAAAAAAGCCGGAGAGCCGGCCGCAGTCCGCGGACGAGCTGGTCGCGCACATCGACGAGGCGCTGCTCGAGCTCGAGGGCAAGGCCGGGACGAGCTCCGCGGCAATGGCGTCCAGACCGGTGAAACGGCCACGCCCGCGGACGCTGCAGACCAAGTTCGACCTCCCCGAGAGCAGCGAGCTGCCATACAGGCGGCGCAGCCGACGCTTCGCCGTAGGCGCCGCGGTCGTGGCGATCGGCGTCCTGGCGGGAGGCTTCGCCTTCTTCGAGATGCGCGACAAGCCGAACGCCGCGGAGGCCGCCGAGGACGGCGGCGACAACGATCCGCGGGTGGGCCGTCGCCGCACGCTGACCAAGGACAACGGCGAGATGCTGGTTCAAGCCCTGGTCCCCGATCCGCTCGTGTCCCACCAAGAGATTCGATCGCGGCTCGAGATCAAGAACAAGCTCGGCCAGCCCGTGATTGCCGACGAGATCGTGCTGACGATCGCCGACAAGACCGGCGCTGCAACGGGCCTGACGGCGCGCCCGCGCCGGGCGACGACCACGAGCGACCCTGCTACGCCCGGCCGCTACTACTTCCGCTACACGTTCCCCGCACCCGGGAATTACGTGCTGCGCGTGTTCCCACCGTCGATCGATAGCTCGTTCGAGATCCCGATCGAGGTGAAGTAGGAACGTCCGGCGAGTGCCGGGCGCCTACTCGTCCTTTTCTTTGCCCTGCGCTTCTTCGTCGGAGAAGTTCACCTTGCCGGTGAACTTCTCGCCCTCGCCCGCGATCTTGAACTTGCCGCTCGTCGCGTAGACGATGCCCTTGTTCTCGATCGTCATGATCAGGGTCTTGTTGACGCCGAACGACTTCTTCTCGATGAGGACGTTCGACACGATCGACTTCTGACCGCGCTCGTCGTTGAACGACTCGCTGGTACCGAGCAGCTGCTGTGGGCCACTCGTGACGTCGTAGAACTTGATGATGTACTCGACGTCATTGAGCGGACGCGTGAGGAACGCGGCGAAGTGGATCTTCCACGCGTGCTTCTCCTTGTCCTCCGGGAACGACAGCGCCGACTGCTTCTTGATCGCGGCCGTGTAGGCGGCCTTGCTCTTCGCCGACAGCGGGAACCGCTTCGACGACAGCATGATCTTCCCCTTGAAGACCACGTTGGGGTCGTTGGCGAACGCGGGCGAAACCGCGACGCACAGGAGAACAGCGCACGAAACCAGGAGTGTGCGGAGGCTCATCTTTGATCGATGGTACACGATCAGGTCGCCGAAAATTCAGGGATCGAGAAGCTGCCGGATGCGTGCGAGTCCGTCTCGATCGGGCGCGTCCGGACCGTCGATCCGTGCAGCCATCTCGACGGCGCGACGCGCAAGCGCGCGATACAGCTGAGCTACGTCGGGCTTGCCCGCGAGTGCATCGAGATGGCGTTGAATAGTCGGTGCGTCGCCGCGTCGAACCGGACCTGTCAGGCCTGCCGTCGTGCCCTTCGCAGTGACGTTTCGTAGCGCACCCTCCGCCAGCGGCACCAGTGCTTGCACCGCTTGCGCGGACGACACGCCCGCACCCGCGAGGACCTCTGCTGCCGCATCGATCGCGGTGACGAGGTAGTTCGAAGCGAGCGCAGCCGCGCAGTGGTAGGCGGCCATCTGCGTGCTGTCGAGGCCGAGCACGATGCCACCGAGCGCAGCGACGAGCTTCGCGCTGGTCGCACGGCCGACCTCGTTGCCTTCGACACCGAACACGGCGCCCTTGAGCGCGCGCATCGCGACGCGGCCATCCGCGATCGCCTGCAGCGGATGAAGCGTGCCAATTCCACCGACCTTGTCCGCCACAGCGCCGAACAGCTCCTGCGCACTCGCGGCACCCGCGCAGTGCAGCAGCACGTGCCGCTTGCCGATGAGACCGGTGCCCACGAGCATCTGCGCGACCTCGGGGACGGCGGCATCGCGCACCGCGATGAGCACGACTTCTGCCTCGAGCAGGATATCCGGCGGGGCCGACGAGAACGCCGCAACACCAGCGGCCGCACCGGCGGCCCGTGCAGTCGGCGGCTTGCGCGCCCAGAGCCCGAGCACGGGGACACCACCCAGACGCAGCGCACCCGCGAGCGCGGTGGCAACCGGACCAGCACCGACGATGAACGTGGTTGGGTTACGAGCCGTGCTCATACAGACCGTGGCGGGCGATATACCGCAACACGGTCTGCGGCAACAGCGCAGCGGCCCCCGGATCCTTCGCTGCGAGGAGCTCGCGGGCACGGGTCGCCGAGACCTCGGGCATCACGACGCCCGTCGCGACGCTGCCCGCTGGCAGCTCGAATCCGGTGCGCCCCAAGACGATCAGCGGGGCGCGATGCACGACGTCGTCCCAGCGGTACCACTTGTCGGTCTCGCCGAGGATGTCCGCGCCGACGACGAGCCGAAGCGCGACGTCCGGGTGGGCGGCGCTCAGATGATCGATGAGGTCGAGCGTACGGCTCGCGACGAAGTCTGGCTTGTGAGCGAGCTCCTGTTCCGT
>JAYVWH010000211.1:0-4973 GCA_043786265.1 Kofleriaceae bacterium
ACGGCGACGAGCGGCGAAACCTCGCGTTGGTCAGCGCGACCTACCAGCGCGACGGCGCAGCGGAGACCGCCCGCCTGCTCACACAGCTCGCCGCAAGAAACCGCCCGGTGCGAGCGTCATGAGCACGCGATCCTCGATGTCGTGGTCGACCTCAAAAGGCGGGTTCGTCGCGAGGAACGCGCGCAGGGCCGTGCCAGGGTTATTGCCCTTGCCGTATGGCTTGCCTGCGAAGTAGTCGTCCGGCATGTCCTCCATGATCGTGTCGAGGACGATCAGGTAGCTGCCGGGGCTGACCAGCGTCGAGTACAGCTCGAGCTCGCGCAGCACGTGGGCATGCGTGTGGTTGTGATCGAGCACGACGATCACGGGGCCGCGACCCGCGATCTGCTCGCGCACGCGCGCGAACACCCCCTCGTCGATCGTGCTGCCCTCGACGAGCGAGATCCTCTTCGCGTGCGGGTGGTCGGCGAACCGTGTCCGCACGCTGTCGTGCACGACCGGATCGATCGCGATCACGCTGCGTTCTCCACCGAGCAGATCGAGCATCGAGGCGGCGAAGATCGGCCCGCCCCCGGCCGCCACCCCGGTGAGGACCGCAACCTCGGGGCGCACTGTCCAGAACAAGTGCTGGAGC
Source organism: Kofleriaceae bacterium (assembly GCA_043786265.1). GTDB lineage: Bacteria > Myxococcota_A > Polyangia > Haliangiales > Haliangiaceae > JABFXX01. Next base: position 635 of record JAYVWH010000211.1, read on the forward strand.
GCGAGGACGTCTCCGGGGAGGTGAAAGAACCGCTCGCCGAGCCACTCCTGGCGGAACAGGTGCCGGTGCTGGTTTGCCTGCTGGATCCACTGGAGGTTGAGAGCACGCATCTGCTGGGCGGGGCGCATGGTGGTCGCGAGTATACTGGCGCCGGTGCTCGACCAGCACGATGGGATCCAGGATGCGGTGATGACGCGCTTGCCGCGCGGTCACACCAACGAGTCGTACGCGCTGTCCACCCCGCGCGGGCGATTCGTGCTGCGTCGGGCGTGGGCGGGCAAACCGGCCGCGCAGATCGTCGCCGAGGAGCACGTGCTCACGGCGCTGGCCTCGCCGACCCATCCGCTCGCGTTCGACGTGCCGCGGGTCATCCCGACCCGCGCAGGCGCACTGCACGGCTTCGACGGCGACCGCGTCGTGCATCTGATGTCTGAGTGCCGCGGCACGCCCGGCCCCGCCTACCTCACGCCCAGTGACCACGGGCGCATGCTCGTCGCGATGACCGCGCTCGCGAGGCTCCACCGCGCGCTCGCTCTCGTACCGGCGGACCAGCCGCAGTGGCTGCACGGCGACTACCACCTCGGAAATCTATTATGGAGCGGTGACAACATCACCGGTATCGTCGACTTCGACGACACCTGCCGCGGTAACGCGACCACCGAGGCTGCGATGGCGCTGTTCGCGCTGGCGCGCCAGCCCGAGGAGTCGATGTTCGTCTACGACGCCGATCTCTGGACGACCGGGCGCGTCGCCTATGTCGCCGCGGGCGGCAAGCCGATCACGGGCGATCGCGACGACCTCGCGGTGAAGTTCTGTGCGTACCAGGTGCTCACGCACCTCGCAGCGGCGCGACGCGGGCTGTGGAAGCTCGAGCCCGGCATCGGGTTCTGGCCATGCCTGCGCTACCTCCTGAGCAAGCGGCGGACAGCCTCGACCGTCACCGAACGATCCGCACCGGCTCGCGACGAATCGTGAAGATCGAGCACCGCATCCTCGCCGCGCGCGTGCTGCTCGACGATGTGGGCGCGAATCCGCGCTGCGAGCTCGGCGGGCTCGCTGTCGTCACGCCAGTCGCCGAAGTCCGCGGTCCACCCGGTGTGCTCGCGCCCGAGCGCGACCAGCATCGCCACCCGCGGGTCGGCCTCGAAGGTGCCGTAGGGCAGACGTACGCGCGGTCGATCGCTCGCCGTCACGCCCGCTTCACGTAGTACGCCAGCAATCAACGCATCGGTCCGATCCAGCTCGGCGGCAAACGCCGCCTCGCTGATCTCGGTCGGCCGTGCGTGCGAGTACGTGTGGTTGCCGAGCTCGTGACCCTCGCGCGCCGCGCGGATCGCAATCTCGCGGTGCTGCTCGATGTTCGCGCCGAGCATGAACAGCGTCGCACGCACCCCCGCGACGGCGAGCACGTCGAGCAGCGCCGGCGTCGACGGTCCTGGACCGTCGTCGAACGTCAGGAAGACCTGCGGCACTGTCGGACGTTACTGCGCGTCGGAGTCCATGAACAGATCGTCGTTGTCGGCGGTGAACGGGATCGCGAAACCGCTCGCGCCCCCCTGGTCACTCGACGAGCCCGCACCGCGTATTTTGGCTAGTCGCGTCGCCGCAAATAGATCGCGCCATGGACTACCGTGCGGCTTGCATGAGCGAACCAAGCACGGTCGAGAGTCCATACCGCGTCGGCGCTGAGCTGACCGAACAGCTCGTCGTCACCACCGGGATCGAGGTCGCCGGTCAGCGCATCGTGAAGTACCTCGGCATCGTCCGCGGCATCACCGTCCGGTCAGCGTCGTTTGGCCAATCGTTCTGGGGCGGTCTCAAGTCGCTCGGCGGCGGCAACATCAAAGAGTTCACCGACGTCTGCGAGCGCGCGCGCCACGATGCGTTCGCGCAGATGGTGGTCCACGCGCAGGAGCTCGGCGCCGACGCGGTGATCGGCATGCGCTACGACGCGAACGAGTTCGCCCAGGGCGCGACCGAGGTCCTCGCGTACGGAACCGCGGTGCGCCTCGAGACGATCGTCTAGGCCGCTAACAGGCCGCGCACCCGGCTGTCGCCCGAGAGCAACAGCGGCTCGGCGCGACGCGCGCTGCTCGCCGCCGAGGCGATGCAGAACAGGTGCAGGATCAACCCCGGCAGGATCAGCGTGTAGCCCGCGCCGACCACGAGGAACCACAGCACCGCGGCGACCGCGCGCCCAGCATAGAGCTGACCGGCACCCGGGATCCAGAAGCTGAGAAACGCAGCGAGCAGTGGGCTCGCAGTCCGCTGCTGGCGAGCCAACTCCCGGCGCGTGACGGGCGCGAGCGCGACCTCACGGCGCAACGGTGTCGGGCCGAGCTTCTGTCGCCCGAACAACTCGTACGTGATGCTGCCGTCGTCCTCGACGTCCATGCGGAGCTGGCCACGGGCCGCCAGGTCATCCAGGACGCGCCCGGCGTTCTCGACCGAGCAAGGTGCGAAGTACGCCAGCGTCGGCGCGCTGATCTTCGCATCGGTCGTGTGGCAGAGCTCGAGGAGCCGCGCCTCGATCGCGCTGAGATCATTGAGTCGGTTCACGAGGTTCTATGTATGCATTCGCCGGCGGTTGTCACCCCCCGATCGGGTAGCTACGAGCCGCCCGGGCGGTCTACGATGGGGCTCGATGAAGACGCGCTACACGGTGCTCGAACGACTCGGCGGCGGTGGCCAAGCCGAGGTGTTCCGCGGCACAGCCGAGACCATGCAGGGGTTCAAGAAGCAGGTCGCGATCAAACGCGTGCTGCCGAACCTGACGAACAACCCGTTGTTTGTCGCGATGTTCCTCGACGAAGCGCGTCTGTCGTTGTTCCTGCAGCACGCAAACGTCGTGCAGGTGTTCGACATCTCCAAGGCCGACGACGGGACCTACTTCCTCGTGATGGAGTTCGTCGACGGCTGCGACCTCAAGGCGCTGATGACGCACCACCAGTCGCGCCACATCATCGACATCGGCTTGGTCGAGTGGATCATGATCGAGTCGGCGAAGGGGCTCCACTACGCGCACACCCTCGATCATCCGCAGACCGGAAAGCCGCTCGGCATCGTCCATCGCGACGTGTCACCGCCGAACATCATGCTCTCGAAGAATGGCGAGGTGAAGGTCGTCGACTTCGGCCTCGCCAAGGCGCAAAGCCAGGTCGAGACAACCGACGAGGGCGTGGTCAAAGGCAAGTTCAGCTACCTGTCGCCCGAGGCCGCGCTCGGTCAGGAAGTCGATGCGCGCACCGATGTGTTCGCGCTCGGCATCCTCACCTGGGAGATGCTGACCGGTCGCCGCCTGTTCTACGACGAGGATCCGCACAAGACGATCGAGCTCGTGCGCGCAGCGCGTGTGCCGTCGATCGTCACCCTCAACCCGAAGGTCGATCCGGATCTCGAGGAGACGGTGCGGAAGGCACTCGCACGCGATCCGGACAAGCGCACGGCGACCGCTGCCGACTACGCCGACGAGCTTGCGAACCACCTGTTCGCGCACGGGCGCAAGATCACCTCGCGCGACGTCTCGACCGCGGTCCAAGGGGTGCGCAGCGCGAAGAAGCCATCGTCGTCGGCGCAGACGCTGATCAACGCGCTGATCGCCGACGAGATCGCCAAGATGACCTCGCTCGGTCTCGAGGGTGAGCTCCAGGTCGAGGGCGCCAAGCCCGTCGAGATCGTCGACACGTCCGACTGGGCGTCCGATTTGCTGGACAAGTGAGGGCGTAGGATCGACGCGCGTCGCGAGTCCGCGAGCAAGGGCCGGGCCGTGGACGAACGTCGCCAAGGACTGCCCGGACGACCGGGTACGCACCCGTTTTTCTGGCGCGAGCTGTAACGCCATTCGACGCTACACTCAGTCATGGATCGGCGCGACGAGCTGCTTGGCTACATCGAGGAGACCCGCCGCCTCCAGCGCAAGATGGCGCTCGTGTTCGCGGGGCTCGGCCTCGTCGCGTTCGCCCTCCTGTTCTGGAACACGACGGTCGGTGGCTTCGGGCTCGTGATCGACGCGCTCGTCGCGATCGCTTCGTTCTGGATCACCGGCGCCCATAACGTCGCCCATCGCTTCAAGCTCGAGGAGCTCGACCGGGTCGCAGCGAACCACGGCAAACCGCTGCAGACCGCCCATCGGCGCTGGGCACCCCGACAAAAATAGCGACGTCCTGCGCTACAGTAGCCGTTCCCTTCGATGCTCATCGGTGAAGTCTTGCTGCGGCGTCAATGGGTCGAGTGGGAGCCACTCGCCCTCGCGCTGGCGGATCACCACCGGACTGGCGTTCGGCTGGTGTCGTTCCTCGTTGCGCGAGGCGATGTCGACTTCGACGACGGCTCGCGCGCG
>JAYVWH010000212.1:0-4876 GCA_043786265.1 Kofleriaceae bacterium
GCTTGACCGCGACGTTGGGACCGCCGCTCAGATCGCGCGCCTCCCACACTTCGCCCATCGCGCCGGCACCGAGCTGCTTTGCTAGCTCGAACCGGCCGAGCTGTAGGCCAAGACTGGGGCGCGCCTGATGCCCCGTGGAAGCGTCCATCTCTCGCAGCGTCGTGCGGACGACCGTGCTCGCGCCGATCAAGCGTTGCACGAGCGTGGTGATCGTGGGCCGCGCCTCCGGCTCCATCATCGTGCACTCGGCGATGATCGATTTCACACCGTCGGTCGGATCGCGGCTGATGGCGGTCGCGAAGATGTCGAGCAGCGCACCAAGGGAGAACACGTCGGCAGCAGCATCGGGCGGGCCATCGACGAGCTCTGGGGCCATGCAGCGTTGCACCCATTCGTGCGCACGCTGCCGGGTCACGAGGCCGGTCAGCTCGATGCGCGGACGATCGCCGGCGCCGACGTGAATCGCCCATGGATCGAGATGTCCGTGCACGATGCCGACGTGATGCGCGGCCGCGACGGCACGCGCTAGCTCCCCGAGGATTCGCATCGCGCGCGGCAGATCGACCGACTCGTGCCCCACCAGCTCGGCAAGCAGTGGGGTGACCTCGCCCTCGAGCAGCACGGTCGGCGGCATCGCATCGATCCCGAACACGTTACGGACGCCCGGATGATTGATGCTGCCCGCGGCGCGCAGGCGATTCTCGAGCGGATACCAGCGCGGCGACTCCGGGCCGAACGCGAGGTGCAAACACTCGACGAGCGCGTGGTCCTTGCGCGCGAGCACGGCGCAACCATCAGGACCCGCGCCGAGCTGAGCCACCGGCGTCAGCTCCTCTCCACCCGTTTGCGGCGCGAACAGCGCCGGCATGGTCTGGTCGACCGACCCCATTGGTAGAAGTCTACGCTGGCCAGGGGCTCAATGCGCGGTCAGCTTCAAGTCGACGACCGCGGCGGCGGTATCGACCGTCAGCGCCGCCTCGAGCGTGCTCTGCTTGCCGCGCACGTGCAGGCGGGTTTCGACCGCCCGGCGCGCCAGCGCGATGCGCTCGGCATCGGCGACCTCGCCGGTCCCCATCGTTACGACGCCGACCTCGCTCGCGCTCGCACCCTCGACGGTGACGGCGCGAATGCGGAACAGCGGACCTTGCGCGATCGGAAACGTGACATAGACCGCGCCGCCGCCGCCGAACGTGACGCGCGGCTCGTCGACACGTGCGGTGAGATAGCCGCGACCGACGAGCACCGAGGTCAGCGCCTGGCGGTCCCGCTGGACGGTCGCCAGGTCGATCAACGCGCCTGCGCGCGTCTCGAGCACGTGGCGTAGCGCTGCCAGCGGCAGGCCGCGCTGCCCGTCGAGGGCCACGCTGCGAACTTCCTGCGGCCGGATGTCTTGCGCTACCGGATCCGCCAGCGCGTCGTCGGGCAGGTGTCGGATACCGACCCAGGCCCCGACGAGGAGGATGGCGAGAATGAGAAGAACGGCGCGCACGCCCGGGATTGGTGCAAGGGCAAGACCACCGGGTTTTGGCCCAGACTACGCGGAGTTGGGGGACGCACCGGCCATTGGCGTTGGCAGGGCGGGTGTATCTCCCCCACTACACTTAGAAAGTCACCACCGTCACGTTCGAAAATCTGTCAGTCACGCGGACGGAGTCTGCGAGTGCGTTGTTCGCGAGATCCACACCGCCGTTGGCATCGGTGGCGACGCTGGGGAACGTGTCGATCACCACGTTGCTCTGGAGCAGCTCGATCTTCACGCTCTGGCTACGCACCGGAATCGGCTGGTTGGACTGCAGCGACATGTCCATCAGGCGCCAGCCCTTCGGCGCGTACCAGTTGACCATCGTGTGGATGTTCGTCGAGACGCGCGCTGCGGTCGCCGTGAGGCCGCCGGGAATGACCTCGAACGGCGAGCTGTCGAGCGACCAACTCGCGCCTTCGACGTGGAACCGGTAGCGACCGAGCGGCACGCCGCCGCGATCGTTCAGCGAATCGAGACCGACGGCGCCGACCCACGGAAGCACCTGCCACTCCGCGACCCAGTAATGCGTCTGCGGACCCGAGCGCTGCAGCGGATTCGGCGTGTACGCGAGCACGATCTCGCTGTCCTCGACGGCACGCCCACTCGCGCGAGCGATCGTCGAGAATACATTGGTCGCGGTCTCGAACTGCAACGACACGCGCGGCGTCTTCACGCTCGGGTCATCGCCGATCCACACGAACGTAGCGCTACCGGATACGCGCGCCACCTGCGCTGCGGGCTGCGCCTGCGTGAGTATGCCGACGCGCGACCACACCGTCGTGGGCACCGTCGCGGGCACCGTGCCAGCCATCATCGCCGGGTTATCGATCTCGAAGTCGTCGCTCATCGTCGACGTCGCGACCTTCGTGGCGCCACCGCCGGCGCCATCCTCGCGCTCCGGCGTCAACGCGAGCGGCAACAGATCGCCGAGCTCGTTCGCGAGGTACTCGCCCTCTAGCGGGCCCCAGAACGTCACGCTCGACTCGTAGCCACCGCGCAGCCAGTCCTCCGGCGACAGCAGATAGCCGACGTGACCTTGCGAGTAGCCGAGGAGAATCGTGTGATCCGCGCCGAGCGGTGACTTGCTGCGGATGTAGTTGGCGAGGATCACCGTGAGCTCGCCGGGCATCGTGCCGATCAAATAGTCGCCGATGCGCAGCGCCGACACCGTGGTGCGCGTCATCTCGCACACGGGGTGCGTCTCGTCGACCTTGAAGTCGATGCTGAACACCGAGCCGAGGATCTCGCCAGCGACGTCCATGCGCAGGCACGAGCCGTACGGCAGCGTGCCCTCGGTTCCCGGAATCGCCGCGGCCGGAAACATCGCGTCTTCTTTCTCGCACAGCGCTGCGCCGACGGGCGCGTTGAACTCGTCGATCGGCGACACGATCGAGCTGCCGTTGTAGACGACCTGATCGGCCGGCCGCTCCTTGTCGAACGGTGCGTACTCGAGCGCTCCATCGCGCAGCTTGAACGTCTCCGGATACGGTCCAGTCTCGACGGAGCGGGTGAGCATCTCGAGCTCGATCGAATCGCGCATGTTCGCGCCGGCGCTCTGCCATGCGGCGTACATCGTGTTCGCTGCTGCGCGACCGTGACCTTCCTCGTTCGCCCATGTGAAGCACGGGTCACCGCTGCGGCCCGGCTTGACGTTGCAATCGATGCCGCCGTGGCCCTCGGGCGAGTTATCGCCGCCGGCGCTCTGCATGTGCATCACGACGACCTTCGAGCCGAACTTCTCCTGAAACACGCGCTCGAGCGCGCCCGTCGAATCCGTCGATGCGAGCGCATTGTCCTCGCCGTTCAATGTTCCGTGCTCGCCAAAGATCGGCAGCGCCGCGATCGGGACGTTATCGGTGCCGTCGACGCGGATCAGGAAGAAGTGGTTGTCCTTCTCGTTGCCGCCGGGCAGATCGTCATTGTCGCCGCGGCGGTCGTGGTTGATCTGATTGGTCGGATCGAACGCAGGGTCGTAGAAGAAGCCGATCTTTGCGGCCCGCCGTGCGGCGAGCGCCTCGCGCGCTGCGGTCTCGAAGTCGCCGAGGAAGCGATCGTAGACGAGCTGGCGCATCTGTCCGGCGCCGAGCTTGAGCGGCCCATGGCCCGTGAACTGCGCCCACGCCGAGTGGCTGTGCGACGCCGAGATGATCACCTTGCCGGCATACTCGGGACCGAGGCGCTGCTCGAGGTCGTAGACCATGCCTTCGTAGACAAAGATCGCGTCGAACTTGAGGATGACGACGGTCTCCTCGCCCGCGGTCAACGCGAGGGCCTTGACGCGCGGAGCGGTCGTGATTCCGATCGACGGGTTGAACGAGCCCGAGATCTTGACCTTGCGCGTGTCGACGACGCCCGACTTCCCGAGGAAGCCTGCGCGCGCCGTGTAACCACCGAGCGCCGTGCCGACAGGGATGTCGAGCATGCGCTCGGCGGCACCAGCCTGCAGCGCGGCCGCGGCGACCGTGCCGCCCGCATGCGCTGTCGTGGGCGCCGGGTCGTACGTGCAGCGCTCCGTTGTCACGCCCGCCTTCGGAGGTGCGTCGTCACCGCAAGCGGCGAGTGCGCACAAGATCACAATGGCCGGTGCCCTCATCGGCGAGGGCATAACACAGAGCCTCGGCGGGCTAGCGCAGATCTTTGGTCATCCGCGCCGTGGCGCCAGCCTCGATCTTGACGGGGTAGGTGAATCGGTCTTCGCCGATGATCAGCGTCACCATGTGCTTGCCGGGGGACAGCGCGAGCTTGCGACCCGTGACCGGCGTCCACATGCCGGTATCCTTGCCGTCGATGAAGACAATCGCTGCGGGCCGGGTCGAGAGCACCAGGTATCCCGCGTCGTCCGCCTCGTAGCGGTCGTACGCGGGCGCCGGATCACCCTGGTAGTCGACGGGCGGCTTCTGGCGGATACAGATCTGGGCGAACTTCGACTGCTGTGCGGCGGTGAGCTTGCGATACCACTTCCTCGCAGAGTTCGTGTTGTTAGACGCGCACGACTCCATGAATGCCAGGACCCGCACGTACGCGTCATCCTTGCACTGGAGGGATGCCTCGAACCTCTCGAGCGCCGCCGCGTGCTGGCCAAAGGTTCCACGCCATCCGAGATTGTTCGCAACCAAGCGTAACTCCAAGATCTTTGATCGAGCGATGGTGACACGCATGCGGAGTGCGCATACGCTATGCACATGGTTTCCAGAGTGCGAGCGGAGCGGAAGATGCCGACGAATGTGTCCATTCGCGCTGACCTCGTTGCGCGCGCGCGGAAGCTGGGCATCAACCTGTCAGGTCTACTCGAGACAGCGCTCGAGGACGCGATTCGCGATGCCGAGCGAGCGACGTGGCTCGCAGAGAACAAAG
>JAYVWH010000213.1:0-2597 GCA_043786265.1 Kofleriaceae bacterium
GTGACGTACGAGGAAGATCCGCACGAAGCGCAGCATATCGCGGACGGTTCATTGCGGCGAGACCACCGGGCCGCCAGATCCTTCCTCGGGCGGCAGTGGCTCGTCGGCCGATCCCGATCCCGAGCCGGCGTCGACGGTCGGCGGAGCGGCCTTGCACAGCGGCGCGGGGGCGAGCGACAGGACATCGAGCGCGATCCCGACCTTGTTGTCGAGCTTCAGGGCCTCGCGGCCGGTGGTCGCGTCCCACAGCCGGATCGCGCCCTCGCCATCCTCGTAGGCCAGCGTGGTCGCGTCGATCCAGCGGGTGGGGAACCGGCTCTTCGCGGTCAGCAGGTGCTTGATCGTCCCCTTCTTCGCATCCGCCACGTACAGCGACGGCGCGAGATCCTTCGCGCACGGATCGACCGCAGTCGCGAACACGAGGTGTGCGCCACCGGGCGATAGCGCGACCGATGCCTGCGCGGCGAGCCCGGACTCGGGGATCTGGATCGATGGACCACCGGCCTGGAGCGTCGGCGCCGTTGCCGGATCGCCGGTCCACGCCGCCTTCACGCCCTCGACGGTATGGATGACGCGGCCCTCGTCGAGCGTGAGCGCGATCCGCGGGATCGGCGCTGCGGCCTCCACCTTCGCGGACTTGCCGGTGGCCGGCTCGACCGAAGCGACGTTGCCGTCGACGATGACGAGCAGCTGATCACCCGGCCCGTAGCCGACGCCGATCTCCTTCGCGGCACCGAGCACGACCTTGGGACCGACGGGCTTCCACTCCGAGGAATCGAGCACCATCACCCAGGCGCTGGCGAACGTCGCCGGTGCATCGGGTGTGGACTTCGGGCGGTCGATCTTGTCGAAGCCGATGATCGCGACCTCGGTCCCGCCGCTCGCGCGCACGAACCCCGCGACGCGATGATCGGTGTGGGTGAGCCGCAGGTAGCGATGGGTCTCGCGATCGAACGCGTAGAGCTCTCCGCGCGTGGTCGCCGGCTGCACGCCGAGATCCTTGGGCCACTTGAACGAGCTGCGCCGGCCGATCAACCACACGCCTCCCGCGATCCGCTTCTGGTAGTCGTCGTGGATCTTGTGCGAGAGCGCGACCACCGATTGACCGTGCGGCGTGGCGAAGAACTCGGCGAGCTCCGGATCCTTCTCGAGCGTCGGGCCATAGCGCCAGTAGTCATCCGCGAGTGCGGTGACGAGATGATCGACGACCGCTGCATGCTCACCCGCCTGCGCGAGCACGTTCGCGAGCAGCCGATGCGCATCGAGGTGATACGGATCCTTCGCGACCGATGCCTCGCCGAACGAGCGGGCACCGTTCCAGTCCTTCTTCGCCTTCGCGGCGAGCGCCTTGTCGTAGGTCGGCCAGCCATCTCCATAAACGAAGTTCATGCGTGCCATCTTGTCGACGCCGCTTGGAGGCATCGCCAGCGGTGCCACGGCAGGTCCGCTCGTCGCATCCTCCTTCAATTTCGGGGCATCACCTTTCTTTCCGCCGCAGGCCACGAAGGCGAGCGTGAGCAGGGCGGCAATCGTTCGGTACATGAGGGGGAATGTGGCAGGATTCGCCGCATGAAGACCATGACTGTCGCCCTCGTCCTCGCAACTCTGATCAGTTGCAGCAAAGACAAGGCCAAGACGGCCACGACCCTGCCCACGGATGGCAAGGCCACGGCGGCGGCGAAGCAGCAGAAACCCGCGCCGAACGTCACCGCGGATCAGCAGGTGAGCCCGGGTCTCGCCATCGGCGGAGACATCATCGCCGCGTGCGGCATCAAGGCGACCGGAACGGCGAACGCCAAGTTCGACTACGACAAGGACGAGCTGGCCCCCGACGATCGTGCGGTCCTCGACAAGATCGCGGCGTGCTTGATGACCGGCGCGCTCAAGGGCAAGGCGGTCGCGCTGATCGGCCGCGCCGATCCACGTGGCACCGAGGAGTACAACCTCGGCCTCGGCTCGCGTCGCTCGGAGTCGGTCTCGCAGTACCTTGCGCGTCTCGGCGTCGGCAAGCCGCAGCTCGGCGTCACCACGCGCGGTGCCCTCGATGCGACTGGCAGCGATGAGGCGGGCTGGCAGCAGGATCGCCGCGTCGATATCCAGCTCGCGACCGCCGAGTGACGAAGGCGGGAACGTGCTCGTGTCACGTGCACGTGGACGTCAGAGACCAGCGGCTGCACGCAGCTCGATGATCGCCTTTGCCGCGGCGGGCCGACGGATCGGTCCGAAGCCCTGCAGGTAAAATGTAGCGTCGCCCTCGAGCACGACGAAGATCTCGTCGTAGTCGGCGGTGGGCGACATCGCATCCTTGGTCGCCGGCTCGCTCCACGCTGCCTGCGCGAGCCCGATCAGGAGCTCCTGATTGCGCCGCGAGAGATCCTTGGTGGACTCCTTGTCCATCGGACCGACCGACGGCGCGTTGCCGGCGTTCGCGGACCCGCCGTAGAGCGTCTTCCCATCGAGATCGAGCACCACGCGCCAGGCCGGTGAGACCAGCCCGCCACCGGCGACGTAGACGCCGTTCCGCGGCAACAGCGGCAGGATCGCGGCCGGCAGCTTGGAGCGCGGCGTGATCGGACGGTTCATCGCATTCGACGTGT
>JAYVWH010000214.1:0-2180 GCA_043786265.1 Kofleriaceae bacterium
GCTGGCCACGCAGGCGCTCGTGCAACTCGGCTATCCGCGTCCGGTCGCCACCAGCGCCGTGAACGCAGCCAGCGCCCACGTGGACGGTGGAGACCTGGCAACGCTGATCAAGGAGGCCCTCCGACGGACTGGCTCGTAGTGCGCGCCTGCGAAACACATCGCCTTCGCGGTCGAGACCGGTGGTTCGTCCCGGGCAGATTTCGTCCGTCGCGTCACTGTCGCCAGCGTGCAACTCGTTCGCGCGCGTTGATGCGAACTAAGGCTGCGCGGGCAGGACAGCGGCGAACGCCGTCGAGCTCCGAAGCGTCGTTAGCTGGCCGCGAATCGATTGCTGTGCGGTGGGCTCGAGCTTCGCGAATACCACCGGAAGCACGGCGGCGATCTGTTTCGCGAGTGCGATGCGAACAGGCTCGGCGACGCGAATATCGGCGCAGATCATCAGGCCGCCAAGCAGCATCTCGCCCCAGCCTCGGCGCATCGTGGCCAACCCGCCTAGGCGTGCCTCGCGTGTCGGATCGCCGGCTGGATACAGTGCGAGGAACGGATCGGCGGTGCGATCGAGCTCGACCGTCTCGTGGAGCAGCACCCCATACAAGGCGAGGTAATCGGCCGTCGCCGCGGCCAGCGGATCGACCGTATACAGCTTCGAGATCAGATTGGTGGTCTCGAACCGGCGCGCATGGACAATGAAATCGGTCTTGGGGTCGAGCACGACGTCGCGGGCCGTGGGGGTGGGCTCCGCGATGCGCGCGAACACCGCACCCGACTTCGCGCCGCCCAGGTGGGGCAAGCGCTCGCGGTGTCCCTCGACCGCCTTTGCGAGCGCCGCACCAGCCGCCTCGTGCTCGTCGATCGTCCACGTGTGGTCGATCGAAGGGAGGCCCGCCGCGACGTAGTCGGTGGTGCCCCACGCCTCGGGCGGCAGGTCATTGACCGAGCTCGACGAGCGACACGCGAGTAGCGTAACCAGTAGCAGCGCCCTCAAGCGTGTCCTCGCAGTGCACTGAACTCGCGCTCGTCGTGCGAGCAGAACACGTCGAGATCGCGGTAGCTCGTGCACAACTGACGGATCGCAGCGACGCTCGCCTTTCGCTGCGCGGGGATCGTCTGATTGATCGCCTCGAAGGCCGCGACACCGGGCGGAACTCTGCTGGTGCCCTCGATCGCATTGCGATGAAAGTACGCATCGCCCGCATGCATCAGCCAACGGTCAGCGGTCGCCTTGACCACGACCGCCGAATGACCGCGGGTGTGGCCGTGCATCGGCACCAGCCCGATGTCGGCGTCGAGGCCGCGCAACCGGGTGATCGCGGGCAGCCCGCGCCAGGTATCGCCGTCCTCGCTGTAGACCTCCCACTGCGGGCGATGCGACCACTGCGCGCTGAGATAGCGCTGCTTCTCGAGGAAGCTCGATCGCGCCATTGCGGCCGCGTGCTCGCGTGCGTGCAGGTGGACCTTTGCGCGCGGGAAGTCGGAGAGCCCGCCCGCGTGATCGAAGTCGAGGTGCGTGATCACGATGTGGCGAACATCGTCGGGCGAAAAGCCGAGTGCTGCGACCTGAGCGAGCGCGGTCTCCTCGTGAGAGAGCGCAAGGCCACCGATCTTCTTGTGGGCAGTAGTGACACCCGTCTTGCCTTCGATGTCTCGAGTTCCGAATCCGGTATCGACGAGCACGACGCCGTCGCGCTCCGTCTCGATCGCGAGGCAGTGCGCGACCCAGTGGCCACGCCAGGATGTGCCGCCGAGGAGAAACCCGCCGACGGGACACATCGTGGCGCAGTTCAGGTGATGGACGGCGCGAACTGACATGCGGGCGAGAGTATCAGGGTGCCCACGGCCATGAGATCGATGCGGCAATTCGGTGGCGTCCGACGCGTCCGCGATAGTGGCGCATGTTGCCTGAGCTCAGCGGCGCGGAACCCAAGGTTGCACGTCTGCGTGCTTGTACCTCCCCGCGTAACCGCTAGCCGGATTCGACAGTCCGTGAGAGGCTAGCTACTAGCTAGTGACGCGCGCAATTGGGGTCTGGATGGCGGTACTGATTTCTGCGTCTTGTGCCGCAGGCTGTTTGCAGGCCTCGTCGGTCACGTGCGCGAGCGGACGCGTATGCCCGGAGGGTAACGTGTGCGACGACACGCACGGCGGTTGCGCATTGCCCGCACAGATCGCGAACTGCTCCG
>JAYVWH010000215.1:0-6444 GCA_043786265.1 Kofleriaceae bacterium
GGGGGGAACGAACGGGGCGAAGGTCGCACGCTCTCGGTCGGCACCGTGGTGCGCGTTGTCGATGCGGGAATTCAGGCGCCGAAGTCGAGCTCGGAGGCAGGGCACGCCCGATGCGAACGTTGTTTGCCCTGTCGCTGCTCGCGCTCGGTGGGAGGCTCGAGCTGCCGCATGCGCCCACGCGGAACAGGGCTTTGACCTGAGACCGAAATCGGTGCCCTCGCCCCCGGCCGAGCCATGCGCGAGCTGGGATCGCTCACACTCCTTGCACGCCCTCCGCCCTTGACCAGATCCTCACCGAGGAGACCGATGCCAAGCAGAAGAAGCGAGTCCAGATGGGGATCCAGATCGCGCACTTCCCGACGGTGAAGACCCTCGAGGAGTTCGAGTTCAAGTTCCAGCCGTCGATCGACCAGAAGCTCGTGCGCGAGCTCGCAACAGGCAGCTTCATCGCCGGCGCCGAGAACGTGTTGATGTTCGGCCCCCCCGGCGTCGGCAAGACCCATCTTGCAATTGCACTCGGTCGCGCTCCCGTCGAGTCAGGGCACTCGGTGTTGTTCGTGACCGCGACCTCGCTGCTCGCGCAGCTCTCGCGCGCCCAGGTCGAGGGCAAGCTCGCCGACCAGATCGCGTTCTACGCCAAGCCCAAGCTGCTCGGTCTCGACGAACTCGGCTACCTGCCGCTTGAGAAGCAGACCGCGCACTTGTTCTTCCAGCTCGTCAGCAGGCGCTACGAGCGTGGCAGCATGCTCATCACCACCCACCAAACCATCACGCAGTGGCCACGTGTTCGGCGAGATGATTGCCTCCGCGGTCCTCGACCGCGTCCTTCACCACAGCCACGTCCGGGTCATCCAGGACGACAGCTTCCGACTACGACAGAAGAACCGAGCCGGGCTTCTCGGCTCGGGAAAGCCAACGCACTGAACACCCGGGTGGGGTCAGTTTTAGTGGCGTTTCGGGGTCAGTTCTTAATGGCGTTTGACAGCAGCGATCGGGACGACGCCTCAGCGTTTCCAGATGTCGCGGGCGACGATGCGATACAGCGCTTCCGTGAACCGCGGTTTTTCGTGCGCCGCGAGGTGCGACCACTCGGGGAGCTCGTAGCCTTGTAGCTCCGGGTAATCCGCGAAGTGAATACCGGGGACGCCCGTCTTCGCGAGCAGGACATCCCAGCTGCGTGCACGCGGGTAGTTGCGCTCCTCGTACGCGAGGTAATCGGCGTCACTCGGTGCACGCACGAACACGATCAGTACCCCGCGCGCTCGAAGTTTGGCGACGACGGCGACGGCGCGATTGATCTGCTTGTCCATCGACTTGTCGAGCTCGACCAGACCGCCTGCATCGAGCGGCGCGAAGTCTTCAGCCCAGATCCGCCGGCACAGATCTCGATAGACGGTGTCGGTCTCGACCTTGCTCCACATCCAGGTGTTGCGATCGGCTGCTGACTCCGAGAGCTTACGGACGCGGGTCCCCGAGATGCCCTCGCGCGCGGGCCAATCCTGGCGCAGCACCACGGTCGGCAGGGAGAAATCCGGATCGTAGAACGCGAGATACGGCTCGACGGTATGGGACGAGATCCACTGACTGACACGTTCAGCCGGCGATTCTTTCTGAAAGTGCACGACGGCATGCGCGCGGAATGCAAAGCCACTGAAGAACACGTCAGGCGCGACGCCGACGACAAGGCGCCCGGCGAACGTCGAATGATCGGCGATGTCCTCGAGGATGGGCAGCGGCGAGGTGCCTTCGAGGGCGAGCTGGATCGGTCGGTCACCGGCGAGTCGTTGCCAGGTGTCGAGATCGATATCGAACAGCATGCGCGACGCGCCAGTGATGACGGTCGCGTGTGGCTCACTGTCGAGCCGGCGCCGCTGGGTTGCCCACAGGCCCTCGCTGTTGCGTTGTGTCGCATGCGCGCCGAAGTCGCGCCAGTACCACTCCCAGCTGCCAAGAAGGACAAGTGCGATCGCGGTCGCGCCGAACGAGATGGCGCGCCACGGCCGGTCCGGAATGTCACGCTCGGGAACGGGCTGCGCGACGCCGGGCCGATCCGACGCCGTCAGCCGGAGACCCGGGCGATCAGAACTGGAAGTAGATGAAGGCACTGCCCTTCCCCTGCGCAATGACGATCAAGAACGTCATGACACCCCACACCGCTGCGATGACGAACGGCGGCGTGCGCGCGATGACCGATTAGACCGTCTGCCTGCGCATCAAACAATGCGCACCGACGACACCGATCATGATCACCGCGGTCATGATGATCAGTGCGCTCCCCAGGATCGCGCCGCCCCCGCCGAACCCCAACATGCCCTCGAGACCCTGCCAGGCACGACCGAAGGACTTGGCCCGGAAGAACACCCACGCGAGGTTGACCAGCGCGTAGGTCACCACGCCAAGCGCGAACAGTGCGATCGGGCCGGGAACGTAGCTCCGAAATCGCCCGCGCAGCATGCGCTCGGCGGCGAGATAGATGCCGTGAAGGCCGCCCCACATGACGAACGTCCAGCTCGCGCCATGCCACAGGCCACCCAGGAGCATCGTCCCCATCAGCGCGAGATACGTTCGTGCAGCTCCGTGCCGGTTGCCGCCAAGCGGGATGTAGACGTAGTCGCGCAGCCACGACGACAGCGTGATGTGCCAGCGACGCCAGAAGTCAGAGAACCCCACCGCAGCGTAAGGGAAGCGGAAGTTGTCCGGCATCGCGAAGCCGAGGCACATCGCGGCGCCGATCGCCGTCGTGGAGTAGCCGGCGAAGTCGCAGAAGATCTGTCCACTGAAGGCCACCGTGCCCGTCCAGGCGTCGAGCATTCCCGGTTTGCTCGTGGCGTCGTAGACGCGCTCGGCAGCACTACCGAGGAAGCTGTCGGCGAGCACGACCTTCTGGAACAGGCCGAGCGTCATCAGCGCGAGCCCGAACCGCAGCTGTGCGCTCGTCGCGCGGCGGGGTTCGGCGAACTGCGGGACGAGCTCGGTCGGCCGCATGATCGGGCCGGCGACCAGGTGCGGGAAGAATGTCACGAACAGCGCGTAGTCCAGGAAGTTGGTCGCCGGCTTCGCTCGCCGCAGGTAGATGTCGAGCGTGTAGGACATCGTCGCGAACGTGTAGAACGAGATACCGACGGGAAGCACGATGTCGACGGCCGGCGCGGTGTAATCGATGCCGAACACCGACATCAGCGCCGCGAAGTTCGCGAGCGCGAACTTGCCGTACTTGAAGTACGACAGCATGCCGAGGTTGGCGATGACCGACAGCAACATCCATGCGCGGCGTGCGCCTTGCCGCTCTGCCTTGACCAGCGCCTGCGCGGCGTACCAGTCGACGACTGTCGAGATCCACAGCAGGATCACGAACGGCGGATTCCACGCCGCGTAGAACAGGTAGCTGGCGATCAGCAGGTTGATCTTGCGCGTCGTCCAGCCAAACGGCAGCGAGTGCAGGATGAGCACCAGCGCGAAGAACGCGACGAATGTGAGCGAATTGAAGACCATCCTGACTCGTGCCCAGCTGTGGCCGGCCATCGTGCACGCCCGGCATGCTTAACACTCCTGCATCAGCTCGAATTCGTCCAGGTGCCCTGGATTTACTCTCGTCGCGATCCGAGGTGTGGCGCCGAAAGCTCGGCGTCAGCGCCCGGGGCCACGCCACAGCGTGTTGGTGTTCCCATCGGCTCGCAGCTCGCGCGCGACCTCGTCGCTTGTCTCGTGCGTGATTTCGAGCAGTGCGCCAGGGCTGTCATCGACCGCTGGCGACATCCCCACGTCGATTCGAAACAGCAGGCCGTTCTCGCCTGTCGCGATCGATCCTCGCGGACCAAGCGCGTCGGGCGTGTGACCGAAAACGATGTGCGCGGCCCCGAGGGCATCCGCATTGCGCTGCGCGGTCTGTGGCGAGGCTTTCCACCAATCATGGGATTCCAGGATGGACTCGGATCCGATGACCGCAGCGTCGCGAAAGTCGTTCGCCGCCAGACCCGACCTCAGGCCCTGTTCGAGCTCTGCCAGGGTGCGGCCGTGTGTCTCGCCCGCATGGGAAAAGAACCAGTCGCCGATCCGGGCGCCGAGAGGTCGCGTGCGCAACCAGATCCCACGCGGTTCCGTCGTCGCGACGACACAGGGATCCAGCCGCTGCGAGGTGAGCTCGCTATCGAAAGCGTCTGCCTTGCTGTTGTAAGGATCTGCAAGGAACTCGGCTTCGTGGTTGCCGAGCATGACGATGACATGTCCGCTCTTGGTCGCTGCGGATGCCTCGAGCGCCCGGAGACTGTCGATGACCTCGATACTCTGCGATCCTTTGTCGATCAGATCACCGGTCACGACCAGGGTTGCATCGCCACCGGTCCACTCCACCAGCTCAGGGCTTGCGGGGGAGGCCGAGATCAGTCCCCACTGCATCAGCAGCGCGACCATACGGTCATAGCCGCCGTGGATGTCACTGATCGCGTAGAGCCGGGTGAAGCTGGGTTGGTCCACGATGGTCGGCGAGATGGTGAAGTCGCGGGGCGCGGGGGCGATCGTCGGACACGATCGCGTGCTGCACGCTGTATCCGCGACCACGGCCATGGCCGCGACCAGCAGGGTGTAGCGCCACAGGGTCACGGTGCGACTGTACCGCCCCAGCAACCGTTCACCGCCCATACACGCAAGCTTGGTCATCGACCAAGCTGCCTTGGCTAATGGCGTGCCGCGAGGAGCGCATTGCGCATCGCGTGGGCACTCGCAAACCGCTTCGCCGGTTCCTTGCGCATCGCGATCTCGATCACTTCCGCGACGCCGGCCGGAATCAAGGGCCTGTGCGACCGCACCGGCACGATTGGCTCCTCGAGGATCGCAACGAGCGGCGCCACCTCGGGCCGGAAGTTGTATGCAAATTTGCCAGTGAGCAGGTGATAGAGCGTCGCGCCCATCGAATAGAGATCCGACTGTGGCCTGACGTTGCGGAAGTCGAGTACCTGCTCCGGTGATACGAACGGAATCGTGCCTGACCAATCGCCCGTATTCGTGAGACCACCAGCGCCCGACGTCTCGTAGGACTTCGCCAGTCCAAAGTCAGACAGCTTGACTGCAGGGCCGCGGTTCTCGTCGCGACCGACGAGCAAGTTGGCTCCTTTGATATCGCGGTGGACAACGCCGTTTGCATGCGCGTGACCGAGACCGTCGAGGGCTTGCAGGACGATGTCGATGGCGAGCTGCACGTCGATCCCATTCGGGCTGTGTGCGACCATGCGCTCGGTGATGACCGACACCGCGATCGCGTGCTGGAGCTTGGCGCTCTGCCACGTCGAGTCGGACACCGTGTCAGTCGTGCAAGGCTGGTCCGAGCACAGGCTCGTGAGGATGTCCGCGTACTGGCTGCGCGTCGAGCGCGCCTGAAGCTCGAGCAACACACCGATGCCACCGACAGCCGCCCCACCAGCGACCACCGCCCACGGCTTCCAGTTTGCCCATCGGCGCTTTGTCACCGTCGCGTCCGCGAGGCTGATGAGCTTCAGCTCGAACGGTTCCTTCTTGCCCGGAAACACGTTCACGTCCTGCGTGAGCGTCAGGTAGTCCGATTTGCGACCGACCACCTGATGCTTGCCCGGATCGAGCCGCATGCTCCGCGTCACCGGGCACGTCGCGAAAACTTGGCCGTCGACCGTCACCGCGACGCCGCGCTGCGTGCACTTGATCTCGAGCTCGGCGATCTGCGACTGCAGCAGACGCTCGTAGTTCTTGGCCTCGTCGTAGAGGTTGCCCAGCGGCGGCTTGCCGTAACGGAGCGCGGCCTGGATGTTGTCAAACGCCTCCGTCCGGCGATCGAGGTTGATAAGGGACCGGGCGATGTTGAAGCGAATCGCGGGGTGATCGTAGAGCGCGAGCGCCTCGCGATACTTCGCCAGCGCCTCGCGGTGCTTGGATTCGAGGAACAGCTGGTTGCCCTCGCCGAGGAGAACCTGCGCCTTCTCGCGCTGCTCGGGTGTCACGCCCTTGGTCCACGGCTTGTCGGAACCGTCAGAGGACTCGCCGGCACCATCCACTTGCGGCGGCGGCGGCGCTGGCTGGGCCCACGCGTGCGGCGCCACTGCCGACACGATCAACGTGATCAATCCCCGACACACGTTCGCTCGCATACAGCCCCCTCTGGCTACATCACATCAGACGGCCGCCACACGCGCGGGCGGCTCACTGTACTAAGGTGACCACACAGGTCGGTTTGCGATCCACGCTGAACCGATAGTCATTTCAATCGAGCGGTGACCGTCGGCAACAAGCCCCGCAGAGACGCCCGTACTCGGCGTGATAGGATCGAGAACACAGCGATGGCGCATCCAGGTCGTCGTGATCAAGTGGGTCGAGCTGCGACGCGAGCTATTCGGCGTGCAACTTGCCGAACTCGCCCGCGCATGCCTGGAGCATCGACTCGAGCTCCGTGTCCTGCGCGCCCGTGGCGGTAGGGTCGAG
>JAYVWH010000216.1:0-7838 GCA_043786265.1 Kofleriaceae bacterium
ATCAACCCCGACGGTCACGAACGGTTCGGCGCAAATAACCGGCCTAACCAGCGCGGTCCGGAGGAGATGGGGGTTCGCACGAACAGCGGCCGCACGAACATCAATCGCGACTTCATGAAGGCGGACTCGCCCGAGATGCGCGCCGTCCTCGGTGTCATCCGCGCACGCGACCCGGTCGTCTTCGTCGATCTGCACACGACCGACGGAGCGAAGTTCGAGCACGACATCGCGCTCGTGCTGGGTCCGGTCGGTCAGCGCGCCGACCGCGTCGAGGAGACCGCCGCAGAGCTGTCCGCGAAGCTCGTCACGCGCATGACGGCGCTCGGGCATTTGCCCCTCGACTTTTACCCAGCGTTCGAGAAAGACGATGATCCGTCAAGTGGTTTCTCCGTCAGTGATCCCAAACCGCGATTCTCACAAGGCTACGCCGGGGTGCGTTCGCGGATCGGCATCCTCGTCGAGACCCACAGCTGGCGCACGTACAAGGGGCGAGCGCGGAGCGCGTACGACGCGCTGCTGGCCCTGTTCGAGCGCGCGACCACCGACGCCGCGACATGGCGGACCGTGGCCGACGAGGCAGACCGCAGCGACCAACACTTGCGCGGCGGCACCCTCGAGGTCGAATGGACAACTGGCACGCACACGAGAGAACTGGCGTTTCGCGGCTACGCGTACACCAAGCGCGAGTCCGAGATCTCGGGCGGCATGTGGATCGTCTACGACGAGACGAAACCGGAGATCTGGCAGGTTCCACTGCTCGACGAGCTCGTCGCGAAGACGACCGTGAAGGTCCCGCGCGAGGGCTACGTGATCGAGGGCGGATACGCTGCACTCGTTGCACCGGTCCTCGAGCGGCACGGCATTCAGTACACGCGCATCGCCGGGCAGCCGAAGCTCGTCGTCGAAACGTTCCGCGCGACGGAGGTCACGTTCGATACACCCTACGAAGGACACGCGCGCATGAAGCTCGCGGGTGCGTGGGCACCGGAGACCCGCACGGTCGATCAGGGCGCGATCTTCGTGTCACTGCGCCAGCGCGGCGTACGCCTGATCGTTCATCTGCTCGATCCTGCAGCGCCCGATTCGCTCGCGCAGTGGGGCAGTCTACAGACAGCGTTCGAGAGCAAGGAATACATGGAGTCCTACGTCGCTGAACAGGCGGCGCGTGAGCTGCTCGCGAAGGATCCAGGGCTGCGCGCGCAGTTCGACGCCGCGCTCGCCGCCGATCCCGCGCTTGCGAAGGATCCTGGCAAGCGGCTCGAGTGGTTCTACCGGCGGCATCCCGCATGGGATGAGCGGTTGAATCTGTTACCGATCTATCGCACCGACCGCGAACCGCCGCTCGCCCGGTGACTAGCCGACGATCTGCGCGAGCGCGTCTGCGAGGCGTCGCAGCGTGACCGGTTTGGTCAGGTGCATACTGAAACCTGCAACCTTCGCGCGCGCGATATCGCTCGCGGCGCCCGACCCGGTAACGGCGATGCCTTTGATCGCGTAGAGGTCGCGAAGCTCGGTCATCAGGTCGTAACCGGAAGCATCGGGCAGACCGACATCGCTGACGATCACGTCGAAGACCTGCTCGCTCGCGAGCGACCGCGCAGCGGACGCGGTGGTGGCGACGGCCACGGTGTGGCCGTGGGTCTGCAGCAGCTCGGCCATCAGCTCGGCGGAATCGATATGATCCTCGACGACCAGCAGGCGAAGGGAACGCGCCATCTCGACGGCAGTCAACCACGCCGGGGGGGGAACGGCAATGACAATCACCGTCGAGAGTCTGTGATGTCACACGGACGCGACACACTTGGAAGGTTCACGCCACGCAAGCGCGACGTTGAGCGTGAACACGAGGTTGCCAGCACTCATCGCCCACAGCCGATACTCCGGATATGCCGTACCGAACAGAAACGTCGCCGCATATCCGATTGCGCACGGCACGAGTGACAGATCGACCGTCATCGCGCACATGCCGGCGACGCAGAACCACAGGAACATCACGAGTACCTGCATCTGGGCGACGGAATGGCCCAGCTTCCATCCTCCGAGCACCAGGATGGTCTGCGCGACGAACATGAATATCACGCCGCCGACGAGGCGCCGGTTGACGAGCGTCGTCGCGATCTGTTCGCGTCGCAGATACGTCCAGCCGATCGTGATCGAGGCGAACACCACCGACCACACCGCCTGGAACCAATGGTTGTCGTTGACCGCGAACGCGGGCACCGTCGCGCTCAACGCGGGAGCGACCGTGAAGACGGCGCCGAGCACCGTCGCGAACTTGCGGCGCGCCGCGCGACCCACCGCGAGATCGTGCGCGTAACCGAGCCGCTCGAGCTTCTGCTTGCGATGCGCCTGGTGCGCTGCGACCCCACGAGCGCGCTCGAGCAAGGCGGGTGCATCCTCGAGCTCGGACAGCAGGGTCACGGCCGAGTGGGCGTCGCCTGTCGCAAGCTCGTACTCGGCTACTGCGATCGTCGCGCGGCGCAGCCCTGCACGCGCGGCTGCGTTCTCGTGCCACGCCGCAAGCGCCTCGTGAAAGCCAAACCGGCACGCGCCGAACAGCCGGTAGACCTCCTCTCTGTGTCGCATCCGATCGGTCGGCGGGGTTGCGAGGGTCGCCGCGAGGTCGTCCAGCTTCGCCTTCGCACGCTGGACGATCTGATCCGACCCGCGATGTTCGAGGTAGCTCTGCAGCGCGAGCCGCACTGCCTCGGCCGAAGCAAACCGATCCGCCGGCTGCTGGGCCATCGCGCGCGTGCAGATCGTGGCCAGCTCACCTGGCACGTCGTCGGGCATCACCGGCGAGGAGCTCAGTACGCGCGTCATCACCTCGATCGCCGTCTTGCCCTCGTGAGGAGGACGGCCGGCGACGATCTCGAACAGCACGGCGCCGGCGAGGTAGACGTCGGTTTGTTCCGACAACGGAACGTCACCGTCGGGCGCGAGCATCTCGGGCGCCATGTAGCAAGGCGTACCGGCGATCTGCTTGGCATCATTCGCCAGCGGCAAGCGCCCGGACTGATCGTCACGGGTAGAAACCGCGACGCCCCAGTCGAGGAGATAGACCTCGCCAAAGTCGCCGACCATGACGTTTGCCGGTTTCAGATCGCGATGCAGGATGCCGCGACTGTGAGCGAACCGGATCGCGTTGAGCACCTGCATCAAGATCGACAGGTTCCACGCCAGCAGATCCGTCGCGCCGTAGCGCCGCTTTACGTCGGCGGCGTTCCGCATCAGGTTGCTCCACTCGACGCCCTCGATACGCTTGAGGACGATCGCGGGCATGCCGTCCTCGTCGAGGCCGAGGTGATGCACTGGCACCACATTCGGATGTTCGAGCGAGCCAGTGACCCACGCCTCGCGCAACAGATCCTGCGCGGCTTCGGGAGACCGCTTGTCTGGCCTGACGGTTTTGACTGCAACGGTACGGCCAAGCGCGACCTGCTCGGCGGAGCGCACGATCCCCATCCCGCCCTGCCCGATGACCGGCCCCGTCCTGAGCTGCACGCTGGCGAGGAGCGGCGCACCGGCCATCTGCTCGAGGACACCGAGCGCCTGCTCGATGCCCAGACGCGGAACGATCGTGTCCCCTGGCGCCGTGTCGCGAATATCGGTCTGGGTCGCGAGCAGCGCGGCGAGGTCACGATCCATTCGCGCGCACTATAACAGCCTGCTAGTGCAGATCTGTCAGCTCGACGCGGCCGTCGTGCGACCGCGTCTTGCCGTCCTCGAGCAGCGTCTTCATGCGCGCGAGATCGTCGTCCATGCGCGCCTTGGGATCCCAGCCGAGGATGTGGGCGATCGCGTGCCCGACGGCACCGAGCGGCGGCCTGTACGTCACCGTCACTTGCACGCGGGTTCCGCCCTCGACCTCTTCGAAGCGCACGCGTCCCTCATGGTGCACGCTCTGCTTGGGGAGCGTCCGCCACGCGATCACCCGATCGGGCTCGAACGCGGTCGTCTCGGCCTCGAACTCGAGGTGCGAGCCCGCAGGACCATCGACGATCCATCGTGTCTTGCGTTCGCCGACCTCGATGTCGACCTCGCGCACGTGCGACATGAACAGCGGGAAGTTATCGAGCCGGCTCCACAGGTCGAACACGATGTGAATTGGCTTGTGCACCGTGATCGTCTTGTTCACCGTGATCACACGGTGGCTCGTATCACCGAAGCCCAGCAGCGCCGGCATCGACTTGTTGAGCGTGCCGCGCAGCGCGAGCGCCAAGCCACCCACGCCGACGAGCGTGCCGACCAGTCCACGGCGGATCAGTGCGCCGTAGGCAATCATCAGCGCGCCCGCGCCGGTCGCACCAACCTGTGCCGTCGGTGACCAACACTCCGCGATCGCGATCTGGCTAGGCTTCATTGCCGCGCGACCGCTCCCTTGCAGCTGGGGAATGCCGCCGGCGGTGAGATGCCGCTCGAGACGGTCGATCACGACACGAACACCCGGCGTTGCACGGGTCGCCGCCACCGCCTTGGGAGCCTCGTGCGCGAAGATCGCGCCGCGCAGAATCGCGCGCCCGTCGATCACGGCGACGTCCACTGCGCGTGGATGAGACACCACGCGACCGAGACGGGAGCGCACACGTCCGACGATCACCGTGTCCGAGACATCCGAAGACGGTGGGTGCATGACGCGCTCGGTAAGGCCGTGCACACGATGGCGGGCGTCCCTTGCAGCTTTCGCGAGGAGCTGGCGCTCGTGCCGCTCCGCGTGATGGACAGCCTCGATGATACGGGCGCGTCGCCGCCGGCCGCGCACTGGATCGAACAGGTACATCAGCCCAGCGCCCAGGAACAGGCCACCAGGAAAACTCGCAAGCTTGAACATGTACGCCTCCAACGTAGAAGCGTCGCAACATCCGCGCCATGCGGAAAGCTGTTAGCAGTCGGTGCCGCTCGAGTACGCGAACCCGACGTTACCGTTGACGACGTATTCGAGCAGGTAGAAGCCGACCGGCTCGACCTCGTAAGGCGTGCAGCGGACTGCGCACAGCGTGTTGGCGCGACCGCACGGCACCTTTTTGGGGAGCATGAACGCGATCGCGATGCCGACCAAGAAGGCGATCCGCCTCCCGCTCGACGTCATGCTCGGATGATTCACAGCCCTAGCTTAGAGCCGGATCTAACCCCAGGGATCGCTTGTGTTGATACCGTAGGCGTAGGCGTGCGTAGGCGTAGGCGTGCGTAGGCGTTGGCGAATTCCGGGCAACGGGCCGTGCCACACGCCGGGTCGATGTTCCATTTCAAGACATCACCGACGGCCACACAACTGCTGGTCAATCCGCGTCAGGGAGAGCTCTTCTGAGCGGACCCCGCGGACGCGGATCTCGGCGCACCGGATCCCGCTGACGGCGGAGCAGTGACCTGGACGTCGACCGGATCGCCATCGAGCAGCGTCGGTACTGCGATCTTCACGAGGCGCTCGTCGCCGGTGAGGCCCGTTGCAATCCATAGCGTCGCGCCGAGGTCGCGCTCGATCGTGATCGGCACGAACTTGACGTGATTCTGTGCGTCGACGGTCGCGACGCGGACGCCGTTCGCATCGTTGTAGAGCGAAGTCGCGGGAATCTCGACCACGCGGTGCGGCACCGTGAGGTTGATCGCGACCGAGACGTACATGCCGGGAAGAAGGGCATTGTCACCGTTCGCGACCTGGATCTCGGTCGACATCACGTGGAGCTCGGGGTCGAGTGCCCCGGCCGAGCGAGTGACCTTGCCGTCGAATGCGCGGCCACCGTACTCGCGAACCGTGATCTTCGCAGGAGTGTCCGGCCGCACGCTCGGAGCCACGCTCTGCGGAACGTCGACGAAGATGCGCACCGGGTCGGTCGCGACCAGCGTGAACATCGGCGTGGCACCACCTTCGCCGACGAGCGTGCCGCGATCGATCGTCCGCACGGTGATCGTGCCGGCGAACGGCGCGGTCACCTTCGAGTAATCGCGCAGCTCGGCGAGGCGCCGTACGTTGGCTTCCTGCGCGACCACGTTGGACTCGGCCGCGGTCACGGTGGCCGCGCTGGTTGCAGCGTGCGATTGCTGGCGCTCGAGCTCGGCGCCGGCAACCAGCTTCTGATCCGCGAGTGTCTCGTAGCGCGTGGCATTGGATGCCGCGAAGTCGCGCTCGGCCCCGGCTTGCTTGACGTTCGCCTTGGCGCTCGAGAGCTGCGCGCGCGCTTGTGCGAGCTGCGCGTCGAGCTCGGGCGTGTCGATCTCGGCCAGCAGCTGGCCCTCCTTGACCTTGTCGCCAATGTCGACGAGCCACTTGCGGACGTACCCTGCGCTGCGCGAATAGATCTTTGCCTCCTCGAGCGGCTTGACGACGCCCGGCAGCGCGAGCGCCTGGTCGCTCGACAGCACGGCGGGCTTGGTCACCTCGACGCGCGAGGGACCGGGGGCGGTAAAGGTCGTTGTGCCCGCTGCATGTCCACGCGAGCGATTGATGTAGCCGAACGCAAACACAACGCCGACGACCACGACGATCGCGATGATGACCTTGGTGATTCCGCTCGTTGCGGGTGGCGGCAGATCGAATCCCAGATCATCCGGCTGTTGCGTCATGGCAGAGCTTCTCTCTCGGTCGCCGCCGGCGCCTTGCGGCGAAGGAGGCTGTACATCACGGGCACGAAGAATAGCGTGGTCAGCGTCGCGAGGCCGAGGCCGCCGATCACCGCGCGGCCAAGCGGCGCGTTTTGCTCGCTGCCCTCACCGAGACCGATTGCCATCGGAACCATGCCGATGATCATCGCGAGCGCGGTCATGATCACCGGGCGCAAACGCGTCATGCCGGCAGCGAGTGCTGCGCCGCGCGAATCGCGTCCGTGACCTCGCTGCTCGTTCGCGAACGACACCACGAGGATGCTGTTTGCGGTCGCGACGCCTGCGCACATCAGCGAGCCAACGAGCGCAGGCACGCTGAGCGTGGTGCCAGACAGAAACAAGATCCACACGATCCCCGCGAGGGCACCGGGGAGCGCCATCAAGATGATGAACGGGTCGAGCCACGACTGGAAGAACACGACCATCAGCAGGTAGACGAGCAGTACCGCGAACACGAGACCCGAGCGCAAGCCCGCGAACGAGGTGTCCATGCTCTCGGCCTGACCCGTGAGCATGACACGCGTTCCCGGAGGGGCGCCCTTGCGCAGCTGCGCGACGACGACATTGATATCGTCGACAACGGCGCCGAGGTCACGACCCTCGACATTGAGCTGGACGTCGAACGTGCGCGTGCCTGCCTGATAGTGCGTGATGTTGACCGGGCCGGACCCGCGCTCGATCTTGGCGATGTTACCGAGTGTCTGCGGCGTACCGCTCGGAGTCGACAGTGGTGTGGCTTGCAACGCCGCGATCGAGTCGATCTTGTATTGCGGCGTCTGCACGGCCACCACGTACTGCACGCCGCGCTTGTCGATCCAGTACGACGGTGAGACCTGGCCACTCGATGCGAGTGACACGAGCAGATCGCTGGCAACGTCGCGCTCGCTCAGCCCTGCGCGCTGGGCGAGGGTCCGGTCGACATTGATCTGGAGCTTGGGAGCCTTCGATACCTGCTGCAGATGAACATCGGCTGCGCCGGGGACCTTCTTCACGTGGTCGGCGAGCAGCTCCGCAAATGCGAGCGTCTTGTCCTCGCTTCCGATTGGACCGACGACCTGGAGGTCGATCGGTGCGGCGAGCCCGAAGTTAAGTACCTGCGTCGAGATATCCGGCGCGAGGAAGAAGAAGGTCGTGTCGGGATGCTGCTTCGCGAGCACGCGACGCAGGCCGCGTACGTAGTCCTCGGTGGCGCGGTGACCTTCTTTGAGCGAGATGAAGATCTGCGCGTCGGCCGGCGA
>JAYVWH010000217.1:0-5333 GCA_043786265.1 Kofleriaceae bacterium
CGCTTGGCTTCGCGCTTCTCGAGCGCCGCGCGATCGTGCAGATTGCGCACGAAGTCGACAAGCTGCATCGCCTCTTTGCGCGCGGAGAGCAGCTTGAAGCCTGTCGACGTGAACATGCCGGGTAGGCCTTCGATGCGCGATAGTGGCCAGCTGATCGCGGCGCGGACGCCCGCGACGAGGCGCTCGGTCACGTTCTCGTCGATGTTGAGCTGGCGATGCAGGTCGACGGGGCTTCCCATCGTGATGATCGACGCGAGCCCCGCGCTCTTGCGGAACGCGGCGGTCTGGTAACAGAACATGCCGCCTTGCGAGTAACCCGCGAGGTGGACGTCGTGGCCCGTCGCAGCGCGCACTCGATCGATCGCCTCGGACACGGCGCGCACGTGATCGTCGAGCGTGCGGTTCATGCCGCCTTCCTCGTGCTCGGGGGCACCGAAATCGACGAGCCAGACATCGACGCCCTGGCGCGACAGGTACGCAACCGCGCTGACGTCGGGCGAGATGTCGTAGACCTCGGACGCGATCATCAGCGGCGGAACGAGCAAGAGCGGCGCGGCAATCGGTTGGTTGCCGGCGTCAGGTGTGCGCTCGTAATGGCGCAGCTTGTAGACGCGCTCCTCGCGGGTCACCTCGAAGGGAAACCCGTACGGAGCGGTCAACCGACCCGCGCGTGCGATCTCGAGCGCGTTCTGCCAGGCGAGGCCGAGCCGGCGCACGCGCTTGGCCCACCGCACTTGACGCCGCCGCCGGTCTCCAAAGTTCCCACGTGGCTCGGCCATGGCCGACGAGGATAGCCCGGATCTCTACATCGGTCGCGGCGGACCAGTCTCCGGTGACGGTGCCGGCAGCTGCGGTGCTTGCGGCTGCACTCCGTACGGCGCGGGACCATTGCCGGGCGTCAGCGAGATCGCGATCTCGTCGTCGTCGAACTGTTGCCAGTTACCTGTCACGAGATCGACGACGACCGGAATCATCGCGAGGAAGAAGTTGCCGAGCGTCCACAGATTGAAGCTCCTGTAGCGCGTGATCACGACCGGGTTGAAGCCGGGGTAGTAGATGCGGATGTCACCGAGCGAGCGCTGGCGATCGAGCACGATGACGAGCGGCGTCTGACCCACGACCTCCCCGTCGAGATACACGTAGGCCCCCGGCGGATTTGTCGTGACCGGGACCCTGTCGGGACCGCCAGCGACGATCGTCGCGCAGCCACCGATCACCAACAGCGCGACGGCGGATCGACTGCGCAGCGCTCTCGCGCTGCTGCGCACCCCAGCAAAGCTGGGGCTTGCCGCGCGTTGCATCAGCCAGGCTCGCCGGCGAGGCGATAGCCAACGCCGCGCTTGCTCTCGATCAAGTCATCGGCTTGCACGCTGCCGAGCTTGCGGCGCACGCGGTGCACGAGCTCGCGGACGTTCTCGCTGTCGGCCTGCACCGAGCGGAACGACAGTGCGTCGGCGATCTCGTGCCACGCGACATAGGCGAGCTCGGGATCCGTGACGGTACGGCGGCGCTCGACGAGCAGCTGCAGCAGACCGAACTCCATCGCCGCGAGCTCGATCGAGCTATCCGCGACCCGCAGCACGCCGCCATCGACGCGCTGGCGCAGGTCGAGGTGGTGACCGCGCGGCGTGACAACCTTGGCGCTGAACACGAGCTCGTCGCGACGCGTTGGCGCGGTGCGGCCCTGGCCACGTGGTGGCTCCATCTTCGGCAATGCCTCGTGCCAGAAGTAGAACTTCACATCGCCCAGACGGATCGTCGCACCGCTCGCGACCTCGGCCGAATCGGTGATGCGGTTGCCTTCGACCTCGGTACCGTTGCGACTCGTGTTGTCGACGATCGCCCACTTGCCGTTCGCGTGCTTCATTGTCGCGTGCTCGGACGACACGCTCGCGTGCAGGACTGCAACGTCGACCCGCGGGTCGCGACCAACGCGGCTACCGTCGGCGATTGCGTGAGCACAGCCCCACGCATCGACCAGGGAAGCGGTGGCTTGTTGCACCCGTGAGAAAATCTGTTCGCTGGTGATGCCGGGCGCAGCAATTGCGACACCGTGAGACGTACACAGGACTCCGATCGAACGGGGCGACGAGCAGAGCAGGCAAGGCACCATCTATTCTAACTGTCGCCCGCGGCCGGGAGTCGCGCAAGTGACTGTGCCGGTAGATCAAAATGCCCCGCCGGCGGCTACCTCCCGAGGGCGCAGCCGCGGTCATCGCCGCCGCGACGATGTCCCCATTTGCGTCTCTCGACTCGCCTTGAGGTGTTGGTGAAGTGATGTTTGGTGCGTGAGTCTGCCGTGAGTGCCCGGAGCGCCGAGGGACCCGGATATAATCGATCCATGCGGCATCAGGTGGCAAAGCTCGTACCGGCCCTCCTCGTCGGTGGTTGCTCGCTGATTTACAACCCGAGCAATATCGAAAAGCCCGCCGGGGATGCGCGGATGATCGACATGGGCGAGGTTGCCGTCGACGTGGAGATCCGCGCCGACGCCAATCCGATCGACATGACGCTCACCGAGGCGTTCCCGGCCACGCTCGACGAGGGCGTTGGTACCGGAGGCAGTCGTGCGGGAGTCGTCGTGCTCCGCGGCCAACAGTTCGTCAAAGATGCGACGTCGAATCTGACTGTCGTCCTGGAGCCAGCCGTCGCGGGCGCGGCCGTGCTCGACAGCTCCGAGGTCTCGGGCAACGGCGACTACATCGCGCTTTCCGTCAGCGTTCCGGTCACGTCCTGCGACGACACGGGGACCATCGCAGTGAAGGCCACCGTGTCGCAGAACGACGGAGCGGGCGGCAGAGTGAGCAAGTCTCTCGATCCCGCTTTCACGATCACGTGCCTCGACCAGCTCACCGTCGCTCCCACCACGACCGTGGGCCTCAAGGCGCTCTATTCGATCATCAACATCACCGGGCCGCTGACCATTGCGCCTGGTGTTGGCAGCGCGCTCGTCTTGCGGTCTGCATCGAGCATCGCCGTCGGCAACATCAACGTAAATGCCACCGCGCGCGAGCCGGGTCCCGGCGGTGGTCGCGGTGCTCTGAACGACGTGTCGACCCCGGAGCCCGCCACGGGGCCGGCGCCGGGCGGGTTTCCCGCTGCACTGTCCTCGAAGGGCGGCGGCGGCGCGGGCTACCTGATGGCCGGTACCGTGAACAATGGTGGCGGCGCCGCGGGCGGCATGGTCGGCGATATCTGGATCTCGAACTACACGACCAACCGCAGCAGCGGAGGCGGCGGTGGTGCGTATCAGGCACTGAACCTCGGGACACCGGGTGCTGGCGGTGGTGGCGGTGGCACCGTCGAGCTGACGGCGGCCGGTACGCTGACTGTCGGAACCGTCACCGCTGATGGCGGGACCGGAGGGACCGGGACAGGGACCGCCGGAACTGCGGGAGACGGCGCGGGAGGTGCCGGTGGCACCGTGTTGCTTCGCAGCGGCGCGATGTTCGCGGGCGGTGCTGTATCGGTCGCGAAGGGTGCACCCGGCGGCGGAACGACCTCGGCCGGTACGAGCTCGGACGGTCGCGTACGCGCGGACCTCGCATCGGGGACGTTCCCCACGAATGCCCAGAAGGGCCCGATGTTCGTAGCGATGCCCACACGCGTGACGGTGCAAACGCCCGCGATCACTTTCACCGGCTCCACGAGCGACAGCAGCGCGACGCTGCGCGTCTTCGACAAGGCCGACAACGTTGTCGCGAACATGACGTACTCGCCGGTGTTCGGTGGGGGCAGCCCGGCGTCGGCGCAGGTGATGCCCGTGCTGAAGGCTGGTTACAACCGAGTCTGCGTGTGGGTCGCCGGTGGCGCGGACACCGTGCCGGCGTCGGTCAACTGCCAGACAATCGCTTACCTACCGCCCTGAACACGGCGGCTACTTCGAGCGCTGCTGGATGTCGCTCGCGAGCTTCGTGAGGATCCCCTTCGCCTCGTCGCGCGACGCCTGGGTCGCCATCGCCTTCGAGAGGTTCACGAACCGGTAGCGCGGCCACAGATCGGTCGCCGCATCGGCGCCCTTCTTCTTCTGCAGCGCTACCAGCTGCGCACCAACCACCTTGTACTGCGCCGCCAGCGTGCTCGCATCGATCGGCGCCGGCGCGACCCGAGTCTCGGCGGCGACCTCCGGCTGGGTGACGACCTTCTCCGTCGGCTTGCCGCCTGCGCTCTTCGGCGTGGTCTTGCCCGTGCTCTTTTTGTCGGGCGGCGGCGCATGCGTCTGCGCGGCTGACCCGGTCTCCACGGGCGTGACGACATTGTTCGGCGGCGGTTCGACGACTGCTGGGTGCGTATCGATGTTTGGCGTCGGTGCCTTCTCGATCGGCGCCGACGTCTCGACCGTCGCGATCTTGTCGGCGGGCGGTGCTTTCGGAATGTCCTTGGAGCCGCCACTGAAGATCACCGCGACAGCACCGCCGACGATCCCGAGCCCGACGATCGCCGCGCCGATCAGCGGTGCGCGGCGCTTCTGAACGAGTGGATCGGTCGTCTGCGTCGCGATCGCATGCTCGCGTGAGCGAGGCGACGCCCCCTGAACCGGGGTGGCAGTCGCCTCGCGAATCGGCGGCGGAAAAGTCCCCTCTCCGGTGTGCGGGCGCACGGGGGCTGCGTCCTGGGTCGTCATCGGTTTGCGCTGCGCAACCTCAGCAGGAACGCCAAGCGCGGTGGCGGCAGCTACGCGATCCTTGTCGATGAGATCGAGCAGGTCACGCGCGACCTTCGCCGTCGCAGGGCGCAGATCGCGCTTCTTGGCCATCAACCGGCGGGCGAAGGCCTCGAGCAAGAGATCGACCTCGAGGTAAGGCACGCGCTGCGCGATCAACGGGGGATCGAGGAGGAGATTTGCGCGTGCGACCTCTGCGCCGCTGCCATCGAAGGGCAGCTTTCCGCACAGCATCTCGTAAACCATGATGCCCAGCGCGAACAGATCGATGCGGTGATCGATCGGATCGGCGACGGCCTGCTCCGGCGCCATGTAATGCGGCGTGCCGAGGACGAGGCCATTCGTCGTGAGCCGGCCCGGGCCCGAGGTCGAATCGCCCCCCTCGCGCAGGATCGCGATGCCGAAGTCGACGATGCGCGGGACTTCGGTTCCGTGCGAGTCACGCTCGATGATCACGTTCTCGGGCTTGAAGTCCCGGTGGATCAGGCCCTGCTCGTGTGCGTGGTACAGGCCCTCGAGCATCTGACGCGTCAGGTTCATCACGCGCGCGGCTGGCATTGGCGCTTCGGACAGTAGCGACGCGAGGTCAGGACCCTCGGCGTAGTCCATCACCATGTAGCGCAAGCCATCGGGCGTCTCACCGACGTCGACCACGCCGATCACATTGGGG
>JAYVWH010000218.1:0-3413 GCA_043786265.1 Kofleriaceae bacterium
CCTGATCCGCGCGCGGTCACGGATCTACCCGACTGGCGCCGGGAGCTCGCCGTGTTCGCTGTCGATGACTTCATCGAAGCCGACCACGTGCGTGACCGATCGTTCGACATTCCGCAGGACCTCACGATCGCCGTCTGCTCCACGGTGCATTCGGCATCCACGTCGGCGATCTAGCCGAGGCACAACGCGTCGTGATGGAGGTCTCGACCGCCGATCGCAAGGTCCCTCGCGCGCTACACGAACGGCGCCGCGGCGCTCGTCGAGGCCCCGGTCGGTGCCGGCCGCACGCTACTGTTCACGTCGACGCTCGACGTCGACTGCAACACCCTACCGATGAACCGCGGCTATCCGCCGCTCGTGCAGCAGGCCATTCGTCACCTCGCGCGAAGCATGCGGTCGGCGACACGACCGACCACCTCGTGGGCAGCTCGGTCGCGCTACCGACGAGCGATCTCAAGTGTCTCGAGGTCGGCGGCCCCGATGGTCTCGGCGCCGTGTTCGAGAGCGATCGCATCAGCGGCCGCAGCGCGGTGCGGTTCGGCAAGACCGAGCGCGCTGCATCTATCGCGTGGTCGGTATCGATCAGACCGGCGCTACACGCGGTCGCGACGAGTCGCCTTTGTCGTCAACGTCGATCCCAAGGGCTCCGAGTCACGGCAGCGCCGTCGACGGCGCTACCGAAGTCGGGCACGTTCAGCGCTGAACCACGCCGCGCGCCGCGAGGATCTCGAGGAGCGAGCGGGTGAACTGCGGACCATCCTTCGAAGCGATATGTGACGTGTCGGGGCACGCGAAGCCAGAGAGCGCCGGGTAGTCCTTGAAGTGGATCGTGACCGCACGCGTCGTAGTTGCGAGCTGGTCCCAGAACTGCGCCCTGGGGTAGCGAGCGGAGTCTGCGGCCCACATCTCGTCGCATGTCGGCATGCGCACGTACACGACCTGTCCGCCGCGCGACCGGATCAATGCCACGTGGAGCTCCATCGCGAGTGCGGACGCGAGCCACTCGGCAGGATCGGCCTGCTCGGTCACGCCTTCGACGCGCGCGAGCTGCGCGGCGCGCTGGCGCTCGACGTCGGTCAGGTTGTAGTCGGCGAACCTTGTTCGATCGGCGTACGTTGTCGTGTAGAACGGCTTAGGCCAGCTGCGCTCGCGTACGAGTGAGCCGATCGTACGTAGGCCATCGCCCGCAAGCAGCGCGACGCGCGATTGAACCGCGGTTGAGATGCGTCGCTCCCAAAGCTGGCCGACCGAGCGCCAGCCGAGGTGATATGTCGCGACCAGCGAATCCTGGCTGTGCCAGTTGGATTTGTCGAAGCTTCGTTCGCTGACATCAACCAGTAGGACGCCGCGAAACCCAGGATCGAGGGCGAGGTCACGCAACGTCGCGACGGGATGCGAACCCGTATTGGCGAGTTGCACGTAGTGCCAGCCCGGGAGGACAGCGCGGAAGGCCGATGGGGAGAACGCGAGCAGAATTCGCGATGCGCCGAGCACCGCCACGGTCCGCGGTGAGCCATCAGCCGCCTGGCGCCGCGCGAGCGACCACGCGTAGGCATCGTCCTTCACCGACGGCACGAAGCCGCGCGAGCGCGCGAACAGCTCGAGTCCCAGCACGCTGCCGCCCACGATCGCGAGCGTGACGATCCAGACCAGGCCCCAGCGTCCGCCGGGAACCTGCCGCATCGGCACGTGCAGATGGTCGTCAGAACTGGAAATAGATGAAGGCACGATCAACACCGGGGAACAGGACGAGACAGATCAGCATCGCCGACAGCGCAGCGATTCGAACTGGGGTGGAAGTGCGCTCGACGACGGTCTCGAGCGTGGTGTCACGCAAGAACCACTGCACCGTGAGCAGCAGCGCTATCGGGATCAGGGTGCCGGCGTACCCGAGATGAACCGCACCAGCGCCAGCACCGAACATCGCACCAACGATCCGGAACGCCTGGCCAAAGCTCGTCGCGCGGAAGAACACCCACGCCAGGCACACCAGCACAAACGTCACGAGCACGAGCAGGAGCTTGCCCGGCGTGGTCTCCCAGAACGGCGCGTCGCCGGCATAGCGCTTCGCGACGCGCTCACCGACGAGATAGAGGCCGTGCAGGCCACCCCACACGACGAACGTCCACGACGCGCCATGCCACAGCCCGCCGATCAGCATCGTGAGCAGGAGATTGATCTGCGTGCGCGTAGGGCCTTTGCGGCTACCGCCGAGCGGGATGTAGAGGTAGTCGCGTAGCCACGCCGACAACGAGATGTGCCAGCGCCGCCAGAAGTCGGAGAATCCGATCGCGGCGTACGGGAACCGGAAGTTCTGTGGCAACGAGAACCCGAGGCAGAGTGCGACGCCGATCGCGCACGTCGAGTAACCCGCGAAGTCGCAGAAGATCTGGCCCGCGAACGCGAATGTCCCCGACCACGCGTCGAGGGTACTGACCGTGGTGAGCTCCGTGGCGTACACGTGCTCAACAACCGGCGCGAGCAGACCATCGGCGACGACGACCTTCTCGAAAAGACCGAGCACGAGGAGCGCGAGGCCCCAGCCGAGCATCTCGCGCGTCGCGCGGCGCGGCTGCTCGAACTGGGGGACTAGCTCGGTGGCGCGCACGATCGGTCCCGACACGAGGTGCGGAAAGAACGTCACGTACAGCGCGTAGTCGAGAAAGTGCCGCGCGGGCCGGCTACGCCCGAGGTACACGTCGATCGTGTACGAGATCGTCATGAACGTGTAGAACGAGATGCCGATCGGCAGCACCGAGTTGAAGGCCGGCGGCGACCAGGCGACGCCGAGCCAGCCCAGCATGCCCGCGAACGACCTCGCCGCGAAGCCGGCGTACTTGAAGTACGCTAGCAGGCCGAGGTTGAACACGAGGCTCACGAGCAGCAGCGCTCGACGCCGTCCGCCTTGGTGCGGCTGGTCGGCAGCGGCCATCGCCTTGGCGACGAACCAATCGACGATCGTGGACGCGAGCAGGAGCAGCACGAACGGCGGATCCCACGCCGCGTAGAACGCGTAGCTGAAGATCAGCAGCGCGAGCTTGCGGATCGTCCACGACAACGGCGAGTGGTGCACGGCGAGCACCACGGCGAAGAACAGTGCGAACAGGTACGAATTGAACTGCACGCGGAAGGCTGCTTCTTGTTGAAAGTTAAGCGGCTCATTCCTGCGCGCTAACTGGCCGTTCTCTCGCTGCGCGTGGGAATGAGCGGGTTAATTAACACAAGTCGTGCGCCTCCGAGGGCGGCATGGAACTTGGAGTGATTGACCTCAGAGAGATCAGCTGGATCACTGGAAGGCCTCGTCCGACTGCAGAAGCCGAAACCGACCTGCGCGAGGTCGAGCCCGGACGCGGTGACCTGCTGCGCGGCTGCGCGGCTGCGCGACCTCGAAGTCGCAAAGGCGCGGGTCGACC
>JAYVWH010000219.1:0-11891 GCA_043786265.1 Kofleriaceae bacterium
CAGAGCACGGTCGCCCCTGCCTTGTATGGCGTCTGTGTCGCTGCGATCTGGTCAGCGTTCGAGCTCGTCGTCGATCCGAAATCGATGAACCAGATCGAGATCCGCCCGGCCGTGCGCGCGGGTTCTGGATCCAAGAAGCCCTCCCGGGAGGTTGGTGACCGCAGCGGTGATATGGGCGACGGCGGGTGGTGTCGACCGGCACCGCGTTAACAAGCTCGAGCGCGGAAGCTCGCGGTCTTCGACACCGATCTAGAGCCCATCTCAAAAATGATCCGGGCTCTACGGGTTGGGGCCGAGGTAGGGGAAAATGACGCGGCGAAGCCGCGCACCGAACTAGGGCGGCGCAATGCGGCCAGCTCCGGCAGAGTCGATCACCCTCTGTTCGACCAGGCCACCGGAGCTCGCCTTCGGAGTCCGATAGAGGAATGACGAACTACGCACGACTGCTCGCGGTAGCGCTGCTCCCAGCTTGTTACTTCGAGCCGCAGTACTGCGAAGGGGATTGGGCGGCTGCTTCGCAGGACGAGGCACCAACGATGTCGCAGCGCCGGATGGTCGCGCAGGTGCTCCCGGCGGAGAGCTCGGCCGTCGACATGCTGTTTGTCATCGACGACTCACTTTCGATGATGGACGAGCAGCGCCAGCTCGGCATCTGGTCGAGCCAGATGTTCGACGTGCTGTCAGCTTCGGGTGAGCTGCCGGATCTCCATATCGCGGTCACATCGTCCAGCGTGACGATTCCCGGTGTGTCGCGATGCGAGACCGGCGGCGGTGGCAGTTTCCTGGTGGGAGATGCCGTACTGCAGAAGGATCGATTCATTCGCGATGTCGCTGGCCCCGAGGGCCGCGTGAAGAACTACACGGGAACGCTGACCGACACGTTTGCGAAGATGGCCCACGTCGGGGACGGCGGCTGCGGGTTCGAGCAACCTCTCAAGGCCGCACGCCTGGCACTCTCGGGATACGCAACGGGCTCGCAAGGATTTCTGCGGGACGATGCGCTGCTGCTCGTCGTGTTCGTGACCGACGAGGACGACTGCTCCGCGGACCTTGCGCTGTTCAATGACCCGTACGCGGACGCATGCTCCGAGCTCGGAGCGCCCACGAGCTACCGCTGCTTCGAGCATGGCGTGCGTTGCTACGACGGCAAAGGCAGCCGCGAGTTTGGCGAGCGTCACGACTGCCGACCCGACGAGAGCTCGCAGTACGTGGAGTCGGTCGCTAGCTTCGCTACCTTTCTCAAGGCACGCAAGGCCAACCCGGCGCAGGTCGTCGTCGCAGGTATCTATGGCAAGCCGAACCACGTGACCGCGATCCCCGACGAGCGAATCACGACATACACGACGCCCCGGCTCGCCAATGTATGCGGCACCGGCGGCAAGGAAGGCTCCGGCGCCACGCCTGCGGTTCGCCTGAACGCCGTGATGGCGGCGTTTGGCGGCAGAGCCAGTCAGAGCTCGATCTGCGACAGCGAGCTATCGTGGGCCATGCGGGACGTCGGCCTGGTGACGCGTGCCGCAGCGACGCGCAGTCAGTGCCTGCGGGGCGCATTGATCGATGAGGATGCGGCGGCACCAGGTGTTCAGCCGTCGTGCCGGGTCGAGGTGGTAAGCGACGCGGGAACGCCGCGCGCGACGCGCACCGAACTGGCGCCGTGTGATCGCAGTGGAGACAAGCGCTGCTTCACGGTCGACGTGGATCCTACGTGTGGCGATACCGACACGCAGCTCGCGTTTCACGTCGACGATTCCGCGGCCAACGAGACGATGATGATCAACTGCGACGTCGACATCGACGCACCCGAGCACGATCCATCGAGCGTCGACCCACGGTTCTCCGAACGCAACTGAGCGAAACGCGAGGTCTCAGGACCTGCGGCGGCGCGGCGCGGCACGGTGAAGCTGGAGGTCGTCGCGGTGCGCCTCGAGCTCGTCGCGCAGCTTCGCAGCGTAGGCATTCGTGACGGCGGTCTCCGACCGCATCTCCTCGGCGTGTGCCTTCATCCAGTCTCGCGTGCTCTCCATGCCGGCGTTCACGGCACGCGCGATGTCGGTATACATCTCGGCTCTCAGCTGGTCGACATAAGCCTTCGTCGCCAGCCCCTCGAGATCAGCCTTCGTCGCCAGCGGTTCAACGGCGCGGTCGATCGCCTCCGCGAGCTCGGCCTTCGTTGCCAGTAGCTGGGCCTTCGTCGCCAGTGGCTCAACGGCGCGGTCGATCGCCTCCGCGAGCTCGGCCTTCGTTGCCAGCAGCGCGAGCTCGGCCTTCGTCGCCAGCACCTCGAGATCAGCCTTCGTCGCCGGGTCGCTCGTCACGGTCTTCACGGTAACACCGCTGCCTGTGGATTCATGATGTCGCGATCTGATCCAAGGAATATGCCGACGGCCAACCGTGCGATCACACAGTGATCGGGAGTCGAATTGGCCAGCCGGCGGACAATCCACGGCCGACAGGCGGACACCCGGACGAAGGATGTCGGACCGTCGCCCTATACTGCGTCGGTGCTAGCGCCTCGGACCACCGTCATCGTCAACCCGAAGTCGCAAGGCGGGCGGCTCGGCAAGCGCTGGCCCGAGATCGCCGAGACGCTCACGCGCGCATTCCCCTATGACGTCGTCCACACCAGCGGCCCGGGGGACGCGACGAAGGTCGCCCGCGAAGCCCTCGCCAAGGGTGCGGAGCGAATCGTCGCGGTCGGCGGCGACGGGACGATCAACGAGGCGGCCAATGGGTTCTTCGTCGATGGCAAGCCGATCGCACCCGACGCGAGCCTGGGCATCATCCCGTTTGGCACCGGCGGTGATTTTCGCCGCACGATCGAGCTGCCGGCTGATCCGGCAAATGCGGCGAAGATCCTTGCGGCCAACCACAGGAAGAAGATCGACATCGGCCGGCTCGAGCTCACGGGCCATGACGGCAAGCCCGCGCTGCGCATGTTCATCAACATCGCGTCGTTCGGCGTGTCGGGTCACCTCGATCGAATGATCAACGAAGGCGGCAAGACGCTGGGCCGCATCGGCTACTTCACGACCGGCGTGCGCGCGACGATGTCGTACAAGAACCAGCGCGTACAGCTGCGGTTCGACGATACGGACCGCGTCGAGGTCACCGCGTACAACGTCGCCGTCGCAAATGGAAAGTTCTTCGGCGGCGGCATGAAGATCGCCCCCGATGCGGAGATCGATGACGGCAAGTTCGACGTCACCGTGGTCGGCGATCTCGGCATCGTTCAGTTGATGACCGGATTCGCACGCCAGGTCTATTCAGGCGCGCACCTCAAGACGAAGGGCATCAGCGTGCGCCGCGCACGGGTCGTAGAGGCCGAGGCGGTCGATCCGAAAGACAAGGTCGAGTTCGACGTCGACGGCGAGCACCTCGGCCGGCTTCCCGCGCGGTTCGAGGTCATGCCACAGGCACTGTGGCTCGTGGTACCCGGAGCCTGAGATGGCGCTCCGCGCGATCCACGGCAACCGCGTCGAGGCGTTGCTCGATGCGCTGATCGAGGCGCTGCCGCCGGCCGATCCATTCGAGCCGACGACGATCGTCGTCGGTAGCCATCTTGTCGAGCGCTGGCTCGTCCGCGAGCTCGCGATCCGCCGTGGCATTGCAGCGGGCATCGAAACGCCGACGTTCGATCGGTTTCTCGAGCGTACGTGGGCGGGCGACGACGCCGCACGCGACGCGGGGCTCATGCCACTCGATCGCCGCCAGCTCGGCGCCGCGATCGCGAGTGTGCTCGCCGATCCGCAGTTCCTCGCCTCGCATCACGTGGTGCGCCACTACATGGAGGCGACCCCCGATGGCGGCGATCGCGCGGGCCCGCGCCGCGTGCAGCTTGCCGAGCAAATCGCAACGCTCGCGTGGAACTACGCGCTGTCACGCCCCGACTGGATGGCAGCCATCCTCGCCGGTCGCGCACCGAGCGAGCTCGCCGACGATAAAGATGCGCATTGGCAGGCCGCGCTGATCGGCGAGGCCGTGCGCCGCGCCGGCGGCGACCGCAACCTGTGCGCACCCGTGCCGTCGCTACCGTGGGCGCGGCGGCGCGCCGGTCTCCCGGCCCCGGTGCTGCCCCGACCGATCGCGGTGTTCGGCGTATCGTATCTGCTGCGCGCGCAGCTCGAGGCGCTCACCGATCTGTCCGCGACGACGGACGTCACCGTACTGCTACTCGATCCGTGCGCCGAGCTGTGGGACGACGTGTCGGGACGCGCGAAGGCCGCTGCCGCCACGAGTGCAGTGGATCCACTGCCGCTGACGATGTGGGGGCGTGCGGTGCGCGACACGCTCGGCGCACTGGTCGAGCGCACGTCGGGCGATCTCGACGACGCGTTCGTGGACGAGCCGCCTCGCACCGTGCGCGAACAGCTGATGGCCGACGTGCTGCATCGCCGCACGCAGCTGACCGCCGCAGAAGCAGTCCCGCCCGGCGTGCGCGTCTTCGCATGTCCGGACCCGCGACGCGAGATCGAGGTCGTTGCCGCGGAGGTGCGCCGCCAGCTCGATGCCGATCCGTCGCTGCTTGCCCGCGACATCGGCGTGTGGCTCGCGAGCAATGACGAGCGCTATCTCGCGCAGGCCCCCGCCGCATTCGAAGCCGTCGGCGTCCCGTGCCACCTGATCGAC
Organism: Kofleriaceae bacterium; assembly: GCA_043786265.1. Lineage (GTDB taxonomy): Bacteria > Myxococcota_A > Polyangia > Haliangiales > Haliangiaceae > JABFXX01. Next base: position 4,627 of record JAYVWH010000219.1, read on the forward strand.
GCGCCGATCGACGACCGCGGCCGGATCGGCGAGGCCGTGCTCGCATTGCTAGATCTTCCGACGAGCGCGATGACACGGCGCGATCTACTGCGCGTGATGACGCACCCCGCGGTGCTCGCGAGCCATCCGCAGCTCGATCCGGCGGACTGGGTGCGCTGGACCGAGAAGCTCGGCATCGTGCACGGCGCCGATGCACACGCACACGCGGGCACGTACCTGGTCGACCACCCGGGCCGGTTTCATTGGGACCAAGGCGTGCGCAGGCTCGCGCTCGGCGCGTTCATGCTGGGTGGTGCGGAGACGCGCGAGCGAGGTCCCGCGAAGATCGGTGAGCTCGAGGTTGCGCCCGAGGAGGTTCGTCCCGAGAAGCACGCAAGCGCTGCGACGTATGCGCTGCTCGTGCGGTCGCTGTGCGCGGACATGGCGTGGCTCGGCTCGCACGAGACGACACTTGCGGGCTGGGCCACCGTGTTCGTCCAGCTCGTCGATACCTACCTCGCGCGGCGAGGCGACGAAGGTGCACGTGACCTCGAGCGCGTGCGCGCGATGCTCGCCGGCATCGCACACGTCGATCTCGATGGCCGCCGCGTTGGATTTCGCGAGGCCCGCGAGCACGCGGTTCGCCGGCTGGTCTCGGCGCGCGCCGATCGCGGCGAGCCCCTCGCGGCGGGCGTGATGATTGCGCCACTCGGTGCGATGCGCGCGGTACCGTTCCGCATCGCGTTCGTCGTCGGTCTCGATGAGGGCGCGTTCCCTGCGAGCGATCAGCCGAGCCCGCTCGACCTGCGCCGCGAGCCGCGCGCCGGTGACGTGTCGCCGCGCGAGCGCGATCGGCACGCGTTCCTCGAGGTCATGCTCGGCGCGCGCGACGCATTGTTTCTGTCGTACATCGCCGTCGAGGCCAAGAGCGGCCAGGCGCTTGGGCCATCGTCGGTCGTCCTCGAGCTCGCCGATGCGCTCGCTCCATACCTCGGTGCTGCGTCGAGCCGCGCGGCCCTCGAACAGCTCACCGTCCGCCACCCGCTTCACCGCTGGAACGGCGAATCGAACCTTCCGGCGATCGACCTGCAGGGCGCATCCGCGATGCCGCGCGCACCGGCAGAGCCGGTACTTGCGATCGCCCGCGAGCGCTGGGCGGTGCGCGTCCGCGATGCGATGCGTGCTCACCTGCGCGGCGGCGGCCATCCGGTCCCCGACGAGGACGGCATGCTCGTGCTGCTCGCGCACCCTGCCCTCACCGGCCTGCGCGGTGCGCTCGGCCTCGTCGATGCGCCCGCCTCGCCCGCTCCATTGGCGCCGTCACGACCGCTCACGATCGGCAACCTGCGCGGCTTCCTCGAAGCGCCGGTGCAGGCGTGGGCACAGTCGGTGCTCGGCCTCGACGAGCTGCCCGACGACGAGGTCGTGGAGCATAGTGATGAGCCGTTTCATGTCGACAAGCCGGCGCGCGCCCTGCTGCTGCGTGAGGTGTTCGCCGCACAGCTCCGCGATCCCGCCGCGGATCCCGAAGAGCGCTACGTCGCGGTCGTGCGGGACCTCGAGCTACGCGGCCAGTTCCCCGTTGGCGTGTTCGGCGAGGCCGCGCGGGCGAGCGACCTCCGCTTGCTCGACGTGTGGCGCACCAAGCTCGGACCGATCTCGGTCGACTCTGCGACACGGCTCGCGTTCGGTAGGTCGACGTCACCTGCCGCAGAGCTACTCTCGGCGCTCGAGCTCGCGCTCCCTGGTGGCCGCGCCGTGCGGCTGATCGGGCAGACCGAGGTGCTCGTCAAGGATGGCGCACGCTATCGCTCGGTGATCCCGCTGATCGGCGCGGCGACGAAGCGATCGCGCTACCACCTGCGCGGCGCCCTCGATCACCTCGTGCTCGCCGCCGCGGGCATCGCGAACGCCGGCCACAGCCACGTCCTTCTCGACCGCGATGGCACCGCGCGCCCGGTCGAGCATGCTCCGTGGTCGCAAACCGATGCGCAGGCGTACCTCGCCGGCCTCGTCACCGAGCTCCTCGACGCTCCGCACGGCTACCTGCTGCCGTTCGATCATTTGGTCAGCGGGCTCGCCGGCAAGCCACCGTCGCGCCAGTACGGCGAGACCACGCCGGTCCTCGGCTACGGACCGATCGATCGCCTCGACGGACTGCTCGCCCCACACGACCCCGGTGCGATCGCGCGTCGCCGCCTTGCACCGCTCGTCTCGCGCATGACGGGTGATCACTCACTCGGTGGGGGTGACTCATGACCGAGGTCCGCGTCACTCGTCCCGACTCGCTGCCACCACCAAGCGATAGGTTCGTCGTCGTCGAGGCGTCGGCCGGCACGGGCAAGACGTTCTTCCTCGAGCACCGTGTCGTCGATCTCATCCTCGCCGGGGCGGAGCTCGGCCAGATCCTGCTTGTCACATTCACCGACAAGGCGGTCGCCGAGCTGCGCATGCGCATCCGCGACTTGCTCGACCGGCTGTCGCGCGTCGACGTCTCGATACCGGAAGGCCCGAGCACGTGGACGATCGACGACGACGCGCGCAAGCGCCTGCGCGCCGCGGTGACCGCGTTCGATCACGCTCCGATCTTCACCATCCACGGCTTCTGTCATCGCGTCCTGATCGAGGAGGCCTTCAATGCGCGACGCCTGCTCGACCAGCAGCAGGTCTCCGACGACGCGGCGCTCGACACCGCATTCTCGGCGCTGCTACGCGAGCGCTTCGCGTCAGAGCTCCCCGATCGCGAGCTGCTGCGGGCGTATCTCGAGTGGGGCAAGACGGTCGATCACCTTCGCGATCTCCTGCTCAAGTGCACCCGCGGCGATGCGGACATGCCGCGCCGGTTTCAGCCTCTCGTCGTGCAGGCGTGTGTGGCGCGTCTACGCACCGCGTTCTCGGCTGCGGAGACCGAGCGCCTGATGCGCGACGTCAACTGGAAGGGCAAGCAGTCGTACGCCACGGCCTGGTTCACGACGATCGCCCGCACTCTCGAGCAGGCAGGCTCGAGCGCCGCATCGCAGCTCGGCGCGTTCGATGCGATGCGCGACGACGCGGTCAAGCTGCTCCGCTACCTCACCGGCGCCCCCAAGGCCACGGACGCGGCCGCCGCGCTTGGCGATGCGACGTCGATGATGACGCTCGACGAGGCAATCGCGAGCGAGCTATTGCCGCACGTGATCACCCGGATCGCGGCCGACAAGGCCGAAAAGGGTCAGTTCGACTACGACGACATGCTCGAGCTCGTGCTCGCTGCGCTGCGCGGCGAACGTGGCCCCGAGCTCGCGACGCGTCTACGCGCTCGCACGCCATGGGTGATGATCGACGAGTTTCAGGATACCGACGCGACCCAGTGGGAGATCTTCCGCCGCGTGTGGATGCACGACACCGCGCGCGGCCTCACGATCGTCGGCGACCCGAAGCAGGCGATCTATGGGTTTCGCGGCGCGGACGTCGCGACCTACCTCGCTGCGCGCGACGAGCTGCTGCGCGTCGGTGCGACGCGGGTGTCGCTCGAGATCAACCGCCGCTCGACCAAACCGCTCGTCGATGCGATCAACCACATCCTGATCGGCCAGCCGCTCGCACCCCTGCTCGACAAGTCGATCACCTACGACGCGCCCGTCGCCGCATCGGGTGATGTCACGGTCACGGGTGCGCGCCCTCCGATCACCGTGTTCGAGCTGATCGGCGGCAACCGCGATCCGCAGCGCCATGCACTCGCACACGCGATCGGCACCGAGATCGAACGCCTGCGCGCCACGCCGTCGGTGTGGGCGACCCGAGGCAATGCCCCACCGTTCTCGCTCGGCCACGTGATGGTGTTGACGCGCAGCAACAAGGAGAGCGTCGCGATCGCGGCTGTACTGCGCGCGCGCGGCTTGCCGTGTGCGCTCGTCGAGAGCGACCGGCTGTTCCAGACGCGCGAGGCAGCGGAGCTTGCCGCCGTGCTCGATTCGATCGCGATGCCGCGCGATCGGTCGGCGCGCCTCCGCGCACTGCGCACCCGGTTCTTCGATGTGCCGTGGGCCGAGCTGGCGCTGGTCGTCGACGCCCCCGACCACCACCCGTTGATCGCGCGCCTATTTGACTGGGCGGCGCTCGCGGCCAAGCGCGAGTACGAGACGTTGTTCCGCCGCCTCGTCGAGGACAGCCGGTTCGCCGAGCGCGCCCTCGTGCTCGGCGGCGGCGAGCGAGCGCACGTCAACACGTGGCATCTGCTCGAGCTGCTGCTCGAGGAGGTCTCGCGGTCGCGCTGCGATCTGCACGAGCTGGTCACCCGGTTGCGCCGCTGGATCAACGAGCACGAGGAGCTCGAGGACGATCGCGATGTTCAGCGCGCAGAGACCGACGCCGATGCAGTGCGCATCCTCACGATCCACAAGGCGAAGGGTCTCGAGGCACCGTACGTGTTCCTGTTCGGCTGCGCGAGCCCCGCCCCAAAATCTAACGTCGACGTGCTGCGCGATGCGACGGGGCGGACCCTGTTCGTCAAGCCGACCGACGAGGCGATCAAGGACCGCATCGCGGCCGAGACCGACGCCGAGAACCAGCGGCTCGCGTACGTCGCGCTCACCCGCGCACAGATCCGGCTCTACCTGCCGCTCTACGGCGAGAAAGCCGCCGACAACCGCTCGACCTACTGGCCGATCCAGCGCTGCCTCGATCCGATGGTCAAGCGCGCGCACGAGCTCGTCGAGACGCTGCGCATTGATGTCGGTGGTGAGGAAGACGAGCCGGCGCCAAGCGACGCACTCGCCACCTTCGACGCCCCATCGCCGCCAGCGCTCGTCGAGCGCGCAGCACTGTCCTCCGAGCGCGCGGGCCTCGGCATGCTGTCGTACACGCGGCTATCGCGTGACCTCGCGGCCGCGGCGATCGAGCCCGGCGAGCTACCGGTCGCGATCGATGCCGCGGAGTTCGATGCCGATCGCGGCAGTGTCACCGAGGAAGTCATCGTGCTCGCGCCGGACGAGCTGCCCGGTGGCTCCGATGCCGGTAGCTACCTGCACGCACTGTTCGAACACGCCGATCTCGCCACGCTCCGCGCCGCACCGACACCGGATGCGTGGCGCCAGGATCCCGTGGTCGCGGCGTTGCTCGTCGATCAGGCGCGCGAGTGGAACATCCCCGCGGTGCACATTCCGTACGCCGCCCGCGTCGTCCACACCACGCTGACCGCACCGCTCGCGCTCACCGACGGTCATGCACTGCCGTCGCTCGTCACCGCGGGCGCGCTCGCCCGCGAGCTCGAGTTCACCTATCCGGTGCCGGGCGCGTCCCCACCGCGCGCCCTCGTCAAGGGTTTCATCGACGCGCTCGTCGGCTACGACGACGAGCTGTGGGTGCTCGACTACAAGAGCGACCTGCTGCGCGGCAGCGACCTCGCCGCGGCAGCCAAGCGTCACGTCGAAGAGCACTACATGATCCAGGCGCGGCTCTACGCGCTCGCAGCCGAGCGTATGCGCGGGCGGCGCAAGTTTGCGGGCCTGCTCTACACGTTCGTTCGTTACAACGTCACGGTGCCGCTGCGCATCGAAGACACGACGCTCGCCGAATGGTCGAACTGGCTCGCCACCTTGCGCACGGAGGCCGCGCGATGACCGCTCTGCTACATCCGCGCGGTGCACTGCGCACGCGCATCGAGGGCACCGAGTCCGACTCGATGTTTCGCCGCCTCGGCATCGGCGCCCGGCGCTGCGACCTCGGCGACGAGGGCCTCTACCTCGCCGAGGAGATCGTCGCGGCGGACCGCTGGCTCGGCGGCTCGGATCCGGAAGCGCTCGGCATCCTCGTGCTCGCACTGCTGATCGCGCAACGTCAGGGCTCGAGCCGGCTGCCGCTCGACCCGAAGGGCCGGCTCAAGACGCTGGTCAGCGAGATCCTGCGCGTCGCGAACCTCGATGGAGATGCGACCAAGATCGTCAAGCGCATCACCGCGCTGACCGCGATGCCGAGCTTCAACTCGGTGATCGGAATCGGCAATGCGCGGCTGCCGCTGATCGTCGAGGACAACTGCCTGTACACCGAGCGCTCGCGCTGGCTCGAGCAGCGCGTCGCGACACGTCTCGCGGCCCGCCTTTCGATCACGCGGCCCGTCGATCCGGCGCTGCTCGCAGACTTGCGTGCGCGGCCCGGTGCACGGCCCCTCTCCGACGAGCAAATGCGGGCCGTCGAGCTCGCGCTCGGTGGCACGTTGACCGTGGTCACTGGCGGTCCCGGCACCGGCAAGACCGTGGTTGCCGCGACGATCGTCCGCGGCTTCGCGCGGCTCGGCATTGCGCCGGTCAAGATCGCGCTCGCTGCGCAGACCGGCAAGGCGGCGAACCGACTCACCGAAGTCATCGGCCAGCAGCTCGCCGCGGTCGCATCACCGGCTGACGCCGACCGCGCACTCGTCGCATCGCCGCCCGCCGGCCAGACACTGCATCGCTTGCTCGGATATCGCGGCGACGGGTTCGCGCACCACGCGCGCAGCCCACTGCCAATGGGTGCCGTGATCATCGACGAGGCCTCGATGATCGATCTCGAGCTGATGAACGCGCTCCTGGACGCGATACCGGCAGAGGTCCCGCTGGTGTTGATCGGCGATGCGCACCAGTTGCCCGCGATCGATGCTGGCCAGATCCTCGCGGACCTCGCGGATCCGGACACCCGCGCCCGCGTGGGCCTGCTCGCGCACAGCTACCGCATGGACGCGTCCGATCCTGCGGGCAAGTCCGTCTACGACGCCGCACGTGCCGTGCACGCCGCAGAGCCGCAGCGACTCACCGACAAGAACGGCCTCGCGGTCCCGCGCACGCCCGGCACACTGCACTGGCAGGGTTGCGAGTGGGTGGATGCAGGGACAAACCTCGTCGAGGCGGCGCACGGCGTCGCTGCCGCGCTGTGGCACCACTTCGACGGACCAAAGGCGCAGGAGCACGCCAACGCGACCGTGTTTCGGTTCGAGACCGGACGCGTCGTCGCCGAGCAGGCGGCCGAGCTCGAAGCGCTGTGGGAACAGCTGACGCGCGCGCGGATCCTCACCGTCACGCGCGGGATGCCGACGGGGTCGACCGCCATCAACGCATACGTTCACGGCCTCGCGCTCGATCGCATGACGGTCACCGGCCGCCCCGACTTCGTCCCCGGCGAGCCGGTGATGATCACCGCCAACGACTATCAGCGCGGCCTGTTCAACGGCGACCAAGGCATCATCGTTCGCGCCGACGAAGGCGGTAATGCGCATCGCTACCGTGCGGTGTTCCGGGTCGGCGGACAGCTCGTCCCGTTCGCGATCGAAGCGC
>JAYVWH010000220.1:0-2176 GCA_043786265.1 Kofleriaceae bacterium
CAGGGAGTGCTGACGATGTATGTGCTCAGGACGCGGGCTAGTGCTGCTGCGGGTCGGTAGTTCGAGCCGACCGTCAGTGTGAGTCGCGCGAGCGCATAAAACTCCGACTCTGATAGCCGATCGGCCAGACCAGAGACCCGTTCGACGAACGCTTCCCACTCGGCTTCTCGACCGCTGCTCAGGGCCTTCTCAAATGCGGGGGAGACACGGTCTTGCACAACGGGCTCGACAAGAGTCAGCCCTCCGACCCGGCGAGCGGGATGACCAGTGGCGAGGATCGAAAAGCTCGTGCCGGCGGGTTGCTCCATCCAGTTCGCTTCAGCCGTCGACGACGTTCCTTGCAGCTCGGGTGGCATTAACTCTCCAGCGGGGTAGGTTGCATCGCCTCGACCAGCCTACAACAGGCCTACGACAAGGCGGGGTAGAACCGGGGTAGAACGGAGATTTTGGTGATCGGTCAGGTGTCGTTGCCGCGCAACTTCGGCGGCATCGGAATGAACTTCGAGACGCGCGCTTGATACGCGCGATACGCGTCACCCTTGCTGCGGATCGACTGCGCCTCCGTCGGTGGAATACCCGTGACGCCCCAGATCGAGCCCAGGATGATCGCCTGGCCGAGCAGCCCGAGCAAACCCCACGCGCCGAACGCCAGGCAGTACACCGCGTAGCCGATCCACACGCACCACTCGAAGAAGTAGTTGGGGTGGCGCGACCACGCCCACAGCCCCTTGTCGCAGACCTTGCCGCGATTGGCTGCATCGGCCTTCCACTGCGCGAGCTGCGCATCGGCGAGCGTCTCTCCGACGATTCCGATCGCGGAGATCACAAATCCGAGCACACGCGGCACGGCGCTCGTTGGCAGCATGATGAACGGCACGAGGAACGCGACGGAGAGCAACGCGCTCAGTGCGCCCTGCGCCTGGAAGAATACGAAGAACCGTTTCGAGGCCTGGGGGCCCCAGCGCCGGCGCAGCTCGACGTAGCGGCCTTCTTCAGTGCCGGTGGCTGCACCGCGCGAGATCAAATAACAACTAAGACGCGTGCTCCACGCAATGACGAGCGCCGCCAGCGGCAGCCAGCTCGCGCGCGGCACATCGGAGTGCAAGCCGAATATCAGCACGATCACGGTGAACGACTGTGCCCACCCGACATCGACGATGCCCGAATTGTTGGTGCGCTGCGAGACGGCCCAGAGGGCGGCCTGGAGCACGGCGCACGCCGCCCACGCCTCGACGATGCGCAGGGCGAGCGTGCCGAGCACTCATTTGCCTTTCGGCAGGACGAACACGAACGACCGCTCGCCACGCTTGAACACGTGGACCTTGTCGTCCGCCGCCGTGATCAAGCTGAACCACGGCTCCTTCTTGAAGGAGTCGTCGGCCTCGGCGAGCTCGGGCACGATGAGATCGATCTCGACGAAGTGATTGTTCGTCGTTGCATCGACCTTTGCGGCGTAGCTCCAGTCCTCGACACCTGGCGCGGGAAAGCGATCGTTGTGGAGCGCGCCGCCATACAGTGCGATCCACGGCCGCGGCTCCTTGAGCTTGTCGCGATGAGCAACGGCCTCGCCGGCGATGCGCCTGAGCTCCTTCGTCGTGAGCGTCAGCAGGATCGTCGGATCGACGGCGCCGTCTTTGGGGGCAATCTTGTCGTAGTCCTCGCAGGCGAGCTTCATCGCGTGCGGCTGGACCTTCGCGGCCTTCGCGGCGTCTGCGAGCAGCGCGATCTCGGACTTCGTCTCCTGCGGACGCCGCACCGTCATCTCGACCTTCGCCGTCGCCGTCTGCGCCTGCTGGCCGCACTTGGGATCGACGATCCAGGTCTCGACGATCAGGTCGCTGAGCTTGTCGGCGATCGCCGGCAAGCCGTCGGTCGTGAACCGGGACAGGGAGGACGTCACCTGCTTGCGGTCCGTGCGCTGGTGGAGCTCGCCAAATCCAATCACGCGGGCATCGGCGGGGATCACCGTCTTCAGCGCCGTTGCCATGTCGGCAAACGCATCGGAGGCCACGGGTGGGGCAGGGGCAGCGTCTTGCGGGAGCGCGATGGCCGCCTGCGCGTCACCGGCGGCCGGTTTCGGCTGCTCCCGATGCGTGTCCGTCCCCGCCTTAGTACAACCCGCCAACAGTAGAAGGGGCGCCCAGAACCTCACGCCACGACGATACCGCGTTATGTT
>JAYVWH010000221.1:0-2685 GCA_043786265.1 Kofleriaceae bacterium
ACTCGCGTAGACCACGCCCACGAGGCCCGTGTTGTTACGCACCGGGGCCCCAACGATCGTCAAACCCGCGTGGCACCGATGGGTGACCGCAGCTGCATCACGACGAGCGGCGAGCGCGGCCGCGACCTCGCGCATCGCGCCGCCGCACGTGCTGCCGGAGAGCTTTTGCATCATCTCGCAAGTGGCGTGCGAGATGCGCTCGTAGCCGCCGCCATCCCCGGCCGCGAGACCGAGCTCGAGGCCGTACCAGCGTCGCAAGAGGTCACGCGCGAGCGCGACTTCCGCCAGCGTGTCGAAGGTCAGAGCCACCGTCGCCGACTATAGCGGGGTTTAGTGGCTCGTCCATCGCCCGGACCCCACGTCTCGAACGCGATGTTCTTTGACCAGCTTGTCGAGATGGGCGCGCAGAACGCGCTTCGCGAGCGGCCACAGCGGACGCGGCGTATCGCCATACGCCGTCGGCAGGAGCTCGTCCAGAGACGCCGAAGTCTGCTCGCCGAGTGCCGCCAGCACGCGGTTTTCGCGCATCGTCCGGTGTGCGATGTATTCGCGCAGCTTGCTCGGTCCGTCGTCGATCGTGGGCCCGTGCGCAGGGAGGAGCGAACGCGTCGGTCGCTCGAGCATCAGCGCCAGCGACGCGAGGTACTCGGCCATGTCGCCTTCGCTCGGATCGATCAGGATCGTTCCGACGCCGGCGACCATATCGCCGACGATCGATGCATCGCCGTGCTCGAAACAGAGATGGCCGTCGGCGTGTCCCGGCGTGTGAACGCACGTGACGCCGAACGCATCGAGCTGCTCGCGATCCCCGAGCTCGACGGTGACGGGCACGCGCGCGGCGAGCAGTGCCTTGGTCTTTGCGTGCGCCGCGATCGGAACACCCCAGCGCGTCGCGGTCGCAACGGCTCCGCCGACGTGATCGCCGTGGTGGTGGGTGAGCGCGACGAGCGCGAGCGGACGGCCGGCGGCGGCCTCGGCGGAGAGGATCTCGTCCAGAACGGCCTGCTGATCGGGGTACGGCGACCCGGGATCGACCAGAAGTTGGGGTCCGGCAGCGGGTCCGACCAGATAAGCGTTGGTATGGGCTGCGGGTGGCAAGGTCGGGGTACGCAGCGCAAGCACGCGAATCCCCGGCGCAACCTGGCGTAGCTCCGCCGAGACTTCTCCCGGGGTGGCCGGGGAAATCGTGCGCACCTGCTCGTACAGAGCGTCAACCGACAGTTCACCCATGGTTCACCCGCAAAGAGGATGACGACATCACAAGCATCTCCTAGACTAATAGGTAAGCGCGTCCATGGTCAGCGTCACTGCGAGGAAGATTCGTGAGCTCGGCTCCGAGCGTCCAGGCGGGGCCAGTGGACGGATCTATACGGGGTATTTGATCTCGTATCCGTACATCGGCCGCGGCATGGTCATCTTCCGCGACCCGCATGGTCACCGCATGATCACAACGCCGGTCAAGCGCGTGCTCGGTGAGCCCGGTGGCAAGATGATCTACGTCGAGACCGAGAACAGCGTCTATCGCCTCGAGATCCACGGCGAGCCGCTGTTCCCGATGCGCGCGACGGGTGACTGAGCCGAACAAAAGCCGCGCGAGCGAGCTTGCGAGCGCTGCGCGCACCTTGCGGCGAAGGAAGACCGCGAAGCGGCAGAGTAGCTAACACTACAGCCGTTCGCCGAGCGCACGGACGTGTGCCTGCGTCAGCGCGGGCGCGAACACCATCGGCAGCTCGCAGACCTTCGTCTTCGCGCGGCGCCGCAGCTCCGTCAGATAGCGTTCGTTGAGCGCCCGTCGATCGCGTGACAGCGCGGCGTGCTGCGCGATCTCGAACAGTGGCGACGACAGTGCAGGATCGGCAGCGAGCGCGTCGAGGACCTTGGTCACCGGTGCGCCGACGGGAAAGTGCGACGGATAGATCTGATTGCACACGATCTGCTGCGGAACGATTCCCATGCCCGACAGCTTCTCCTCGAGCTCCATCGCCTCGTTGACCGGCATCTCCTCGGCGAGCGTCACCAGCACGGCGGCGGTGCGCTGCGGATCGCAGAGCAGCTCCTTGATCGTGCGGGCATCGCGCGTCAGCGGCCCTTCGGGAACGGTGTCATTGATCACCCACGGAATCCGCAGCATCGAGACGGAGTGACCCGACGCCGGCATGTCGAAGATGATCGTGTCCCAGACTGGTATGCCCCGCTTCTGCTCGGCGGTGTGAAACCACGCCTTGCCGAGCAACGCGTAGTCGTCGAGACCGGGAATCGCGCGCAGGAAGGCTCGCGTCACGCGGTTCTCGAACACCATCTCGTAGACCGAGCGGAACTTCAGGATCATCAGCCCGTACTCCTCGAGGGCCGACGCCGGGTTCGTGTTGACGCCCCACAGGTTCGTTGCGAGCTGGGTCACCGTCGGACCGAGCGCGGGCTTATCGAAGTACGTACCGAAGCGGTCGTTGGCGTTGACCTCGAACAGCAGCGTCTTCTTGCCCTTGCGGGCCGACTGGTCAGCCATCGCCGCGGCCACCGTGCTTCGTCCCACGCCGCCCTTTCCGACAACGAGGATCAGCCGACGGTCCAGAACATCCAGCGACACGACGGATCTATAGCCTACTTGGTCTCGACGGATGCTGCCGTGGGCACCGGAGCTGGCAGAGCCGGCGCATCCTCGACGACGACCGCGATGCCACTGGC
>JAYVWH010000222.1:0-6251 GCA_043786265.1 Kofleriaceae bacterium
ACTCGGCCCGATCCGGCGGATCGGTTCACGTCGGCACGCGCGATCGGTGACGCCGTGCAGGCATTCCTCGACGGTGATCGCGACCTGGCGGTGCGCCGCCAGCTCGCACAGACACACCTGGCCGCGGCACGCGCGGCTCTCGCACAGGGGGATAGCGAGGACTGCCGCCGTGACGCCATGCGCGAGGCGGGCCGTGCACTCGCACTCGATCCGACCGCGATCGAAGCCGCCGAGCTCGTGACGCGGCTCGTCCTCGAACCGCCCGCGCAGGCTCCGGCCGAGGTCGACGAGCGCGTGATCGCGATCGATCTGGAGACCGCGCGCACGCAGGGGCGCCTCGCGGCCTGGTCGATGCTCGGATATCTCGGGTTCGTGCCGCTCTTGCTGTGGACCGGTGTGCGCGATCCCGTGGTCGTGGTCGCGTTCGCGGCGCTCGCCGTCGCGTGCGGCATCCAGGTGTGGATGCTGACGGGGAGCGATCACATCTCGCGGCGAGGCATCTACACGAGCGCCGTGATCAACGCGCTGCTCATCGCGAGCGTGTGTCGGATCGTCGGACCGTTCGTCATCGCACCGACGCTCGTGATGACGACGCTCATGGCGTATGCCGCGCACCCGCGATTCGGTTCGATCCGGATCGTGGCAGCGATCCTGGTCGCCGCCGTCGCGGTGCCGTGGCTTCTCGAGCTCGTCGGCGTGCTCGCACCGACGTATCGATTCACGGCGAACGGGGAGCTCGTGCTGTCGTCGTCGGTGATCCGGTTCTCCGCGGTCCCGGTTCAGCTCGCGTTTGCCGGCCTCTTGTTCGTGCTGCTCGCGGTCGTCGCGGTGCTGACGCGCGGGATGGCGCTCCGCCAGCGTGAGGCCGCGCGCAAGCTCGAGCTCCAAGCCTGGCATCTACGCCAGCTCGTGCCGAGCCGAGGCGGCCGCTAAAGCGTCAGTCGTCCACTTTGTCCTTGAGGCCGACGTGCAGCTTCTTGCGGGTCTTCTCCATCTCGAGCTTGCGCTCCTCATTGACCTCGGGGAACCGGAGCGGGAGCCGCTCGAGCGTCGAGACGATCGTGTCGGCGACGATGCGGCGCATGTGACTCTTCGAGTCCGCCGGGATGCAGTACCACGGTGCATACGGTCGGCTGGTCGCGTTGAGCGCGGCCTCGTAGGCCTTCATGTACTCGCCGAAGTGCTCGCTCTCCGCGGCATCCGTCGGCGAGAATTTCCAGTTGTGATCGGCGTCCTCGATGCGCGACAGGAAGCGGCGGTGCTGCTCCTCCTGCGAGACGTTGAGGAAGAACTTCAGGACGACGGCGCCGTTGCGGGCCCAGTGCTTCTCCGCGTCTTTGATCGACTCGTAGCGCTCGTCCCACAGATCATCGAGCTTCTTCGGAGTGCGCGGCAGCTTCTGGATATCGAGGAAATCGGGATGCACGCGCACGACGAGGACTTCCTCGTAGTGGCTGCGGTTGAAGATGCCGATGCGACCGCGCTCGGGCAGCGCACGCTGGATGCGCCACATGAAGTCATGATCGAGCTCCTCGGACGACGGCTGCTTGAATGCGTAGACCTGCGTGCCTTGCGGGTTGACGCCCGACATCACGGCGCGAATCGTGCCGTCCTTGCCGGCAGCATCGAGCGCCTGGAAGATCAGGATCACGGAGTAGCGGTCGTCGGCATACAGCTTCGCCTGGAGGTCCGCGAGCTTCTCGACGGTCTCCGCGAGGGCCACGATGTTCTCCTCTTTCTTCGGCTTGTCCTTGGCCTCGGTGACCGTGTTCTTCATCTTGAACGAGCCATCGAACGGGACGAGGTACGGATTCTCCACGGGGTCGAATAACAGTGGCTTGGCCATCGCCGCCGACAGTACCTGAGCCCTGTGTGACAGTTTGGATAGAGCGTCGGCAATCCGGACGTCACAGTGTATGGTCACCGACGATGGCGACGATGATCGGTTCGGAGAACGGGAATGGCGGTGGTGCACGGCTGGAGAGCCCGCCCTATGCAGAAGAAGACAAGCTCGGCCCGCTCGGCGGCAAGCGACCGGTGATGGATGACGATGCGGAGCTGCGCCGCGTGCTCGTTGCCGAGTTCCAGTCCGCTGCCGACGAGGCGCGCGCCGCCGCAGCCAGCGTCGATCGCAACATCACGACGGCCGTTCACGAGTACCGCAAGGCACTGCGCCGCGCGCGTGCGATCCTGTTGCTCGTTTCAGGTGCGCTGCCCAAGGGCGAGCGCCGCGCGGTTCGGCGCGCCCTACGCGATGCGCGCCGCGCCCTCGGCACCGCGCGCGACCACGCGGTCGCGCCCGACAGCGTGAGCCTCGTCCAACTCGACGATGTCAGCCAGCGCGCCGTCGATGCGATCCTCACGGCCGCCCGTGAGGCTGTCCCCCCGCTCGCCGAGATCAAGCAGCTTCTCAACGAGGGTGCGGCGCGTACCGCAGCGCAAGTCGAGGCGCTCGAAGCGGCGCTGCCTGCGACCATCTCGTGGTCGACCGTGCTCGGTGGTCTCCGCTCGGTCTACGAGGAAGCGCGCGATGCGCGCAAGGCATCGAAGAACAGCAAGCGTGCCTTCCACACCTGGCGCCGCCGGACCAAGGAGCTGGCCTACCAGATCGAGCTCATCGGTAGCTACACCGGCGACGGTCTGTCCGATCTGCAGCGCGAGTACGAGACCGTGACCGACACGCAGAGCGCGGCGGTCGACCTCATGATGCTGCGCGACTTCGTGCGCACCCACGGTGCCGGCACCGCGCCCGAGGCGCTCGATGGTCTCGTCCATGCGATCGAGAAGCAGATCAAGGATCTGATGGCCGACTCGCGCAAGGCCGGTCGCGACGCGTTCAGCCGCAACCCGCGCCGGTTCGCGACGAAGATCACGAAGTCCGCGCGCGCCAGGCTCGCGGCGGTCGTCCCGGATCACCTCGACTGATCCGAGCGGCGAACAACCACCACGGCCGGGCAGGACCGACGAGCACGCTCGGTCCTCGTCCTCGTCTCCTCGTCCTTGTCTCCTCGTCCTCGTCCTCGTGCCCGTGCTCGTGCTCGTCCTCGGTGTTCGCGGCAATGTTCGGTTGCAGTCGGACACGGCCTCCAGGGCACGGCGTAGCCTCGGCCCGATCGAGCACGAGCACGGGCACGAGTACGGGTACGAGTACGAGTACGAGTACGAGTACGGGGAGCCGAGTACGGGTACGAGTACGGGGAGCCGAGTACGGGGACGGGTACGAGGACGCCGGAACCGAACGGTCGTAGGATCTGTCGCCGAAAACGAACGAGCCCCGCGAGCGATCGCGGGGCTTTTTCATTCAGTCGAGGCTAGAGAATTAGAGAGCGAACGAGAGGGTCACCTTGTTGACGGTGCCGGTGTCCTGCGACTCGGTGTCCGCGACATTGACGGTCCACGTGGTGTTGACGTCGCCGAGCTCGGCCTGTGTCAGCGTGAAGGTCTCGACGAGATTGTCGGCCGAGCCGCCCTGGTGCTCGACGAGGGTCTTCACAGCCGTACCGTTCTTGAGCAACTTGACGACGAGGTCACCGCGGTAGCTGTGGGTGATATCGACCGAGACCGACAGGCCCTTGGGGGCCGTGACACCGGTGACCGGGACGTCGATGTTGATGCCTGCGGGGGTCGCATCCGGGATCATCTTGTTCGGGGTGACCGTGAGCTCCTTGGTCGCGCCGGTCGTGCCACCACCGCCGGTGCCCGACTCGGGCTCGACGGAGAGCTTGATGAGCTGCTTGACCTTGGTCTGGTCGACGCTCGGGTTGCTCGGGTTGTTGGTGCCGGTCGGCGACCACAGGAAGTCGACGTGGGTGTTGGTGCTGTCGGTGCAGTACCGACCGCCGACGACTTTGCCCTCGGCGTTGAGCTCGAGGATGTAGTGGTAGTTGTCCTCGGAGGTGTTGTTCGCCCAGCCGACGGGGCTCGTCGATGCGCTGCTCTCGCTGAGATAAGTGACCGTCGCGCGAACTTCGTAGAGCTTCTTCGCGGTGGTGTTGTACGACCACTTGGTCTTGTTCATCGTCTGGCCGACGCAGTCGTTAGCGGCGCTGTTGGAGACGACGGCCTGCTTGGTGATCTCGTAGCCGAGGACCGGCTGGTTCCACACCTCGAAGTTCGCGGTGCGGTCTTCGATGAGCGGAGCCTGGCGGAGGCCGAGGAAGTTGGTGAGGATGACGTGGAGCGTGCCCGGGTTGACGTCCGAGCAGTCGGCGTTGGCCGAGCCGGCGACGTCGTGAGTAATCTCTTCGGTGTTGCATCGACCGCCGACCATGACGGCGCTCGTCTTGTCGAAGATGTTCTGGGTGAGAGCCTTGATGTCGGCGACCTCGAACTTCTGTCCATTGAGCGTCACCGCGTGCTGCGGCTCCGGCATCAGCAGCGAGGCCGGCGTCCATGCGTGGCAGGTACCCCACCAGCCCTGGATGCCGTCGATGCCCTTGCTCGAGTCAGAGCCGTAGTCATCGATCTTGCCGTCACCGTTGTTATCGATGCCGTCGTGCATCTTGGAGATGCCCTGGAAGTTCTTCATCTGCCACTTGGCCGCGGGGCCCGCACAGTTGTAGTAGGTGTCCCACTTCGCCTTGGCGCCTTCACCGTAGATGGCGTCGGGCTGCGTCGCGCAACCAGCCGCGTTGTTGAACGCGGCGTCGTACTTCTCGAGCGGTGACTTGACCGATGCTCCCATCCAGCGCGCGTTGTGCGAGCCTTCGCTCGACGGCCAGTAGGTGTCCGCCCAGGCGACCGGGGTCGCGGGCAGCGCGTTGGGATAACGATCCTTCCAGATCGGCTTCGTCAGGTTGCCCTTCTTGGGCAGCGCCGAGAGCTTGTACTCGAGGTTCTGAGCGAAGTAGCGCGGGTCGTTCTTGCTGTCCCACGCGTCGCCCTTGCCACCGGCCGTAGCCGTCGTCGAGCAGTCGATGTCACCGGGGAGGCACTCGCTGTCGGCGCCGTCCGAGGCGCAACCGACGAGCGAGGCGGTGAGGGTGAAACCGAGACCGATCAGATGGCTGCGCTTCATGGGCAGCTCTATGAGCACCCTGTGTGCCAGTCACGAGTCGAGTGATTACAGTGCTTTCCAGGTGAGGACCATCGACTTCACCAGTCGCCGTAGCCGGCTTCTCGATCAGCCAGACCCGTGTAATTGAATGATCGACTTCGCACCGCCTTCGGCGGTGCTGCGCGGGCCGGCAGAGCCGCCCCTTGCCGAAAACCGCTACTGCGGCGCGACGATCTGCTCGGTCCACTGCGCGATGTGATTGTTGCTGGTGATGTTCTGGAACGGCAGGCGGAACGACTTCGCGCTCGGATCGAGCTGTGTGTTCGCGCGCGTCGGATAGAACGGCGTCATCCAGATCTGCGGGCGGTGCTGGTTGACGAGACGAACGCCGAAGTCACGCGTGCTCGAAACGGTGATCCGGTACATCGGCTCGTTGTTGGAGCCGATGGTCTGCTGGAACGGAGCCCAGCGGCCCCACGAGTTCGTCAGCCCCATGCCCGAGTTCGCCGCATCGAGCTGGACCGCCGGCATGCTGCCATCGGCCTTCACGACCCACAGCGACGCGTTGTTGTTGTTGTACGAGCTGCCGCTCGGCGAGCGGTTGAACAGCACCCACTGACCATCCGGCGAGAACGACGGGTAGTAGTTGTTGTTTGTGTCGCTGACGAGCATCTGCTCGGGGCCGAACGTGTTCGTCGCTGCATCGAACGTGCGCCAGTACAGCCTTCCGCCATTGAACGACCAGTCACTCGCGGTGCCGCTCTGCACGGCGTAGACGAGCTTCGTGCCGTCCACCGAGAGATCGGGGTGGCTGATCCGGCTCGCCGACGGCATCGTCGCGAGCTGGTTCTGCGTTGCGTAGTCGAGGACCGCGAGTGCGCCGTCCTGGACCGCGAGGAACTTGCTGCCGTCGGGCGTGAACGCGCCGAAGTTCCAGCCGCGCTTCGACGTCTGCGCCTGCTTGGTCGCAACATCGACCATCGTCGCGGCGCCGTTGCCACCATCGTAGGTGACGGCCATCTTCGAACCGTCGCGCGAAAGCACGTGACACGCCACGCAGCGACCACCGGTCTGCGTCGTCGTCATGAACTCTTCTGCCGGCTGGCCCGGCTTCGCCATGTCGTGGCGGAAGATGCCGTAGGAGCCGTTGTTCTGCGCCGCCGCTGCCCAGTAGTAGAGGCCACCGAGCATCTGCTCGTTCGACAGCTTCACGAGACGCGGCGCCGTCGAGCCGATCACCGTCGGGTTCGACGAG
>JAYVWH010000223.1:0-2341 GCA_043786265.1 Kofleriaceae bacterium
CCTCGCCTCGCTCGCCGTGGATGCCGTTTTCAAGACGACGGCGACGTGTGACAGCGCCCTGATGGCGGTGCTCCGCGCCTACACGCGCAACTGGCAAGATGCGCGACTCACCGACGAGCTCGTGCGCTGCCACGCTGATCCCTGAACGGCGGCAAGCTTGCGGACGACGAGCCTGCCCGCGGCCCGAGACTTCGCTCCAAGTCGTCAGTGGGGCGCGAGCCGCGCGGTCATGTACGCGTGCAGGGCGATCGTCAGCTCGTCGATGAGCTGAGCATCGGCGATCGCGTGGCCGGTCGGCGCTCCATCGACGAACAGAAGATTCTGATCGAGCACGCCGTAGACCATGCGGTGCGCCATGTCGACGACATCCGGCAGCCGCGTCTTCGCGTTCGGGAACTTGTCAGCGAGTAGATCGATGAGGCCCGCGACGGTTTCGCGTGACAGCTCGGTTGCACGGGCACGCAGCTCGCCGTTGCTGCACATCTCGACGAGCAACGCACGACGCAGCCCCTGCTGCTGGCGGTAGTAGCCGACCGCGAGCGTCACGAAGCCGCGGATCATGATCTCGAGCGGAATCTGCGCAGCCTTGCCCAGTCGCATCGTCTCGGCCGCGGTCGCGGAGCCTTCACGATTGAGCTCGATCTGCAGTACGTGCAGCAGCGCATCCTTGTCGCGGAAGCGGCTGTAGAACGCACCGACGGAGCTCGACGCTTCTTTCGCGAGCATCGCGACCGAGATCTCGGCGAACGACAGTCCACGGCCGAGCAGCCGCTGAACCGCCTCGACGTAACGCAGCTGCGTGTCACGGCTCCGGTCCTGACGTGGCGGCTTGACCCATTGCAACTCGAAGCTGGCACTCGTCATTTTACGCGAATAAGTATACTTATTCGGTTATGGTGTCAAGCGGTTTTCCTACCACCTCCCACCAGCGTACGATCGAGCCATGAGACCGATCCTCTCGCTCCTCCTGCTCGCGACGCTGGCCTCGACCACGCTCTCCGGTTGCCTGATCCGGACGCGAAGCAACACTCGCGGCGGCGGCGGTGGCTCGTGCCCGCCCGCGTATCACTGGGACGGCTACGGCAACTGCGTCCATAACGGCAACGGGCGCGGCGGTGGTAGTCCCCCGGTCCGCGACCACCGCCACTAACGTTTCGTCAGGCGCGTTGCTCGGGCGCCGTCACGACTTCCGCGAGCTTGATCAACCGGTCCCGCACCCGGCCGCGCCCATGGATCGCTGCCGCCAAGCGCTTTGAACGGCTACACGCCATGGCGGTCGCATCGGGTGGCCACCAGCCAGCCAGCCAGCCAGCCAGCCAGCCTCTTCATTGCGGAATCGTAGCGCGGATCAGGGATCGCCGGCCGACGAATGAGATGCTCGGACGATGGCTCTCGTCGACCTACTCTTCGCTGGCCCGATCGATATCGTGGGCGATGTCCATGGCGAGCTCGATGCACTCCACGCGCTAACGAAATCACTCGGCTACAAGCCGACCGGCGAGCACCCCGAAGGGCGCCGTCTCGTGTTCCTTGGCGATCTGTGTGACCGCGGTCCCGATAGCCCGGGTGTCATCGAGTACGTGGAGACGCTCGTCGAGCGCGACCTCGCGCAATGCATCCTTGGCAATCACGAGCTCAACATCCTCCGCGGCGACCCCAAGGCTGGTAACCGCTGGTTCATCGATCCCGCGCACGAGGAGATGCGGGGCGAGTTCCGCGACAGCAAACCCGCGCGCGACCCCAGCGCGAAACACCGCTGGTCCGCATTCTTCGTCTCGCTGCCGGTTGCGCTCGAGCGCGCCGACCTTCGTGTCACCCACGCCGCGTGGCATGCGCCGTCGCTCGCCGATCTGCGCGCCAAGACCGAATCCGCGATCGATCTCTTCAAGTTCCGAGAGGCTGCGTGCGATGTCGAGCTGCAGCCCGTCAAGGCAGCCGCTCGCCGCGAGAAGCAGGAGTACGGAGACGCGCTCTACGACCGCAACGCGACCGTTCCGTTTCTTCCGAGCGTCGCCAGCTACGACGTCCAGAAGCAGACGGGCAACCCGGTTCGCGTGGTCACCTCGGGACTCGAACGCGCCGCCGATGAACCGTTCTGGGCGAGTGGTCAATGGCGTATGTCCGACCGCGTTCAGTGGTGGAACGAGTACACCGACGCGCCGCACGTCATCTTCGGCCACTACTGGCGCGGCACCGGGGGAGACCTGTCGGGCGGCAAGCCAGACTTCTTCGCCAACACCCCCGCGAACGCGTGGTCAGGTCCGCAGCGCAATGCCTTCTGCGTCGACTTCTCCGTCGGCGGTCGCTACCACGAACGGCAAGTGGGCAAGACGTCCTCGTT